>JAEZBF010000373.1 GCA_023427545.1 Pseudomonadota bacterium | reverse complement strand
TGCCTGCTCGGGGGCCTGGTAGTTGTGGGCGATCTTAACGACCCGGTCGGTGAAGGCTTCGCGCGCCTGCTCGTCGAAGAGGAAGACGGCGCTGCCGACGTAGTCCGCCAGCCGGTCGGTGCTCTCGTAGTAGAACGGCAGCCAGTGCTCCATGCCGGGGAAGCGCTGCCCGGCGCTGATCGCGCCGTAGAGCGGGTCGTCCGCCGTGTTGCCGCCGAAGGCCCGCGTGTAGTTGCCGCGGAAACGCCGGATGGTCTCCTCATCGAGCAGCACCTCGCTCATGGGCGCGAGGTCGATGCGCTTGAGGTTTCCGGTGGTCCGCTGGGTGTCCGGATCGAATGCCCGGATCGTTTCGAGCTGCCGCCCGAAGAAATCGAACCGCACCGGAGCGTCCATGCTCGCGGGGAAGAGGTCGACGAGGCCGCCGCGAACCGCGTACTCGCCGTTCTCCCGCACGGTCGGCACGCGGAGATAGCCGTTCCGCGCTGCCCAGGCGATCAGCTTGTCGCTGTCGACCACCTGCCCGGCGGCGGCGGAGAAGGACATGCCGGCAACCACATCGCGCGGCGGGAGACGCTGCACCAACGCGTTGACGGTGGTCAGCACGATCGCGCCCTTGTGCTCGCCGGTCGTAAGCGCCGCGAGCGTGCTCATCCGTGCCGCCGTGGTGACGCCGTTCGGCGAGGCGCGGTCGTAGGGCAAGCAGTCCCAGGCCGGAAACGACAGCACGGGATGGCCCGGCAGCATCTGCTCCAGGGCATCGGCCATGCGCTGCTGGCGCCGCCCGTCGCGCGCGACGAACACGACCGCGGCCGTGTCCTCGGGTGCCGCCTTTAGCCGGTCCTCGACGACGCGCGCCAGCACCACGGGCTGCATCCCGTCAGGAACGTTTGCGATAATCCGGTCGGGCGAACGCTTGTTCATTTGCTCAGTGTTTCCGCGCGAAAGGCGAGTAGAGATTGGACCAACTCATGATGGGCGGCCGGGGCGGTCTCCAGTCCTAGCAGCCAGTTCTGCAGGTCGGTCTCCTCCTCTTCGAGAAGGCGTTCGAACGCGGCGAGTTCCGACAGGCTCATGGCCTCGGAACGCGCCTCGGCGAACGGGCCGAGCAGCAGGTCGAGTTCGCGCGTCCCACGGTGCCCTGCGCGAAAGCGCACACGCCGCCGGCGCATGGAAATATCTTCACCGGCGTCTTTTTGCGAAGCCATGAGGAGGACGAACCGGACGATGTCTGGCGTTGTTTACGCCGCCGCCGGGCCCCACACAACAACCGATCCATTCCCTGGCGTTAGCGACTGAAGTAACCCTGTCGCATGGCCCGTCCCGCTGCCCTCGACCCGCTCTTTCGTTCACTCCGCTCGATCAAGGGCGTGGGCCCACAGCTGGGCGCGCTCCTGACCCGCTTCTTCGGCGCCCCGGAGGGGCAGGAAGCGATCGCCCTCGACGTGCTCATGCACATGCCGGCGGGAGCGATCGACCGCCGCCGCATGGAGGGCGTCGCCAATACCTACTTCGGGCACACCGCGACGTTGAAACTCCACATCGATCGGCACGCGCCGCCGCCACGCGGCAAGTCGCACCAGCCTCACCGCGTCTATGCCCACGACGAAACCGGCGACATCCAGCTGGTTTTCTTCCGCGCGCAGGGCGGGTGGGTCGAGCGGGCCCTGCCGGTCGGCGAGGAGCGCTATGTCTCTGGCGAAATCGGCTTCTTCCAGGGTGAGAAGCAGATCACCCACCCCGACTACATCGTCAAACCAGACGACCTCGCGGGATTGCCGCTGGTCGAGCCGGTATATCCCCTCACCCACGGGCTGAGTTCGAAGGCACTTATCAAGCTCGTGCGCCAGGTTCTGGCCACGCTGCCGGAGCTGCCGGAATGGAGCCCTGCCGCGCGCGTCGAACAGTTCAACTGGCCAAGCTTCAGGGCGGCGATGACGGCCGTTCACGCGCCGGAGGCGCCCACGGATATCGAGCTCACCGGCCCGGCCCGCATGCGTCTCGCCTACGATGAATATCTTGCCGGTCAGCTCGCCCTGCTGATCGTTCGCAGCCGCATGGTCGCGGCGCGAGGGATCGCACGCACCTTCACCGGCGAGATCACCGCCAACGTGGAGGCCGCCCTGCCCTTCGCGCTCACCGCGGGCCAGAAGCAGGCCATCGCCGATATTCGCGCCGACCTAAGCTCGCCGGATCGCATGTCGCGGCTGCTCCAGGGCGACGTCGGTGCCGGCAAGACCATCGTGGCGCTCATGGCCATGGCCGCCGTGGCGGAAGGCGGCGCTCAGTCGGCTCTGATGTCGCCCACTGAGCTCCTGGCCGCCCAGCACTTCCGCACCCTTCAACCACTGTGCGCGGCGGCCAAGATGAACATCGTGCTGCTCACCGGCAAGCAGGGCGCCGCCGAGCGTCGCGCTGCGCTCGAAGCCATCGCCGGCGGCGAGGTTCAGATCGTCGTGGGCACCCATGCCCTCTTCCAGTCGGGCGTCGAGTTCCACAACCTCGGCCTTACGGTCGTCGATGAGCAGCACCGCTTCGGCGTGCACCAGAGACTGGCCCTCAGCGACAAAGGCAAGGACACCGACCTGCTGGTGATGACGGCGACGCCGATTCCGCGGACCCTCGTCCTCACCCATTTCGGCGACATGGCCGTGAGCATCCTTCGCGAGAAGCCCGCCGGACGCCAGCCGATCGATAGTGCAGTGCTCTCGATCGCGGAGTACGACCGCGTGGTCAAACGCCTCGAGGCCCGCATCACTGAAGGCGCGCAAGCCTTCTGGGTTTGCGCCTTGGTCGAGGAGAGCGAGAACCTCGATGTCGTGTCGGCGGAGGATCGCTTCGCCGAGCTGACCAAGGTCTTTGGCGATGCCGTCACACTCGTCCACGGCCGCATGAGTGCAGCCCAGAAGCAGGCAGCCATGGACTCATTCGCTGCGGGCGAGACCAAGATACTGGTCGCAACAACGGTCATCGAGGTGGGCGTGGATGTACCGGCTGCGACCATCATGATCATCGAGCATGCCGAGCGTTTCGGCCTGGCCCAGCTGCACCAGCTGCGCGGCCGCGTCGGCCGTGGCAGCCAGCGCTCGGCCTGCCTATTGCTCTATCGCGAACCGTTGAGCGAGACGGCGCAGGCCCGGCTAGACACCATCCGCTCGACCGAGGACGGGTTCGTGATCGCCGAGCGCGACCTGGAGCTGCGTGGACAAGGAGACGTGTTGGGGACACGCCAATCCGGTATGCCCGGCTACCGCCTCGCCGTGCCCGACGCGCACCGGCACCTGCTGGAACTGGCGCACGCCGACGCCAGGGCGGCACTGACGGCCGATCCCGACCTCACAGGTACGCAGGGCCAGGCGTTGCGTACCCTGCTCTACCTGTTCCGCAAGGACCTCGCGTTGCCGCTGATGCGGGCCGGCTAGTTACGCCTCGGGTCGCGCTGCCTGCTGAGAATACGTCCCGAGCAGGAGTGCACCACGAGCTTGTAGACCACACCGTCACGCGTTCCCCGCGCTTCGATGCGCCGATTGTTCGCGAGACTGAGGAAAATGTTGGTGTAGCCTTGCCGCTCGAGGGATTTGCGCAGCGCGTAGTCGGTGAGGCAGAGGCCGCGGAAGCGAGGATTATCCTCGGGCAGCTCGTCGTCGCCGTAGAACATGCCCGGCCCGATGCCGAAACCAAACCTCACCTGCGCCTGGGCAGGATCGACGGCGCTCACCAGAAGGCCGGAGCTCAGAACGAGCGCGCCCAGCCATCCGGACGCAAGACGACGTAGGTCAAACATGGAGCGTCTCCGTGGAAAAGCCCCCGGTATGGAACGGCCCGGCGCGG
>JAEZBF010000370.1 GCA_023427545.1 Pseudomonadota bacterium | reverse complement strand
GGTCGACGCCCCACATGCCGCGGGTGATCCGGCGCACCGTCGACCCCGCGAAGGTATTGGCGTGCCAATCGGTCGAGAAGCGCTGGACGCGGTGGAAGGCGTTCTGGGCGATATCGCTCATCACCCGCAGCGTCAGCTTGATGATCGACATGAAGGCGAATTGCCGGCTCGCGACCGAGACGATGCCGAGCAGGATCAGCATGCCGAACGCGATCAGGGCCCCCTGCAGCGCATCCGGTGTGCGGCCGGACGAGACGGCGTCCACCAGCCTGCCGGCAAACAGGGGCGTCGCCACGTCGGCAAGCGTGCCAATGAAGAAGGACGACGCGATCCATGCAACGCGCCCGGGCTGGTGCTTCCAGTGGCCAAGCAGGAAGGCAAGCACCTTGCGATAGGAATTCGCGCGAAGATCAGTTTTTCTCGCCATGAGCATCTCCGGACGCCTTCGGCGTGCCGGTCCCGGCTTATTGTAGTGGGCGCAGAAGGAGCGACAGCCTCCGAGGCCAGCGCCTGCGGTTCGTCTTTGGGGTCTGGTGCCGGTCCCGCTAGCGCAGGGAGCGGCGCGGATCACATGGAAGTAGAGCGTGATCCCGCCAGGAAACGCAGATGAAATGCCATCAATGTCGCCTCCCGGGTGCAAGTTGAAGCCCTCCTCTTACCTCGGAACGGCGGGCGCGCCAAGAAGGATGCTGATCGCTTTTCTCGCAGTGTTGCGGCGGCACACCAGCACTTAACCGCACTCGCCGATGCTGGCGCGCCGGCAATTGACTAAGGCCCATGGAACGTGGACTCTTTCCGCCGGGCTGGTGGGGTTAGTTTTGCATCATGCGTAAGTGGTTGGTTGCGCTGCTCGTCCTTGCGGCGGTTTCGATGTCGGCTGGCGGCGCGTTGGCGCAGGTCTATACGCCCGAGGCGTTCGCCATCTCCGAGTTGCGCGGCGGCATCATGGCCCACAGCGTTGACGAGACCGGTGCGGTCAACATCGCCGGCGTCGGCAATTTCGGCCGCATCCAGGACTTCAACGTCGAACTGCTGTTCACGCCCCCTACTGTCGATTTCTGGCGGTTGATCGGCAATCCGCGGCCGCATATCGGCGCGACGGTGAACCTCGGCGGCCTCGAAAGCATGGCCTATCTTGGCCTTACCTGGCGCCTGCCGGTGTTCGACACCCCCATCTTCATCGAAGGCGGGTTCGGCGGCGCCGTCAACAACGGCACGCTTTCGGGAGCCGTCTTCCCGGCCCGAGATCTCGGTTGCCACGTCATGTTCCACGAGCAGGCGAGCATTGGCTACCAGATCACCGCCAATGCCAGCGCCATGCTCACGTTCGAGCATTCCTCCCATGCCGGCCTTTGCGGGCCCAACAACCGCGGGCTGACCAATGTCGGCGTGCGGTTCGGCTGGACCTTCTGACCCGGTGGCGCTCGGCCACCTCCGCACGGTCCCGATCCTGCGGAGCTTCTCCGAAGACAAGGCGCGCGAGTTCTACTGCGGCTTCCTCGGCTTTGCGGTCGATTGGGAGCACCGGTTCGCTCCGGAGGCTCCGCTCTACATGCAGGTCAGCCGCGACGGCATCGTCCTCCACATCTCCGAGCACCATGGCGACGGCTCGCCCGGTTCGCATGTGCGGGTGGAGGTCACCGGCCTGCGCGCGTTCCATGCCGAGCTTAGCGAAAAGCGCTACCGCAACAACCGGCCGGGGCTGGAGCGGCCCGAATGGGGCGGGCTCGAAATGACGGTGATCGACCCGGTCAACAACCGGATCACCTTCGCCGAGAGAGACCCTCAGGCCACCTGACCGGCGGCCCAGCCCGCGGCCCAGGCCCACTGGAAGTTGTAGCCGCCCAGCCAACCCGTGACGTCGACGACCTCGCCGATGACGTAGAGGCCCGGCACCTTCCTTGCCTGCATGGTCGCGGAGTCGAGTTCGGCCGTGTCGACGCCGCCCAGCGTGACCTCGGCGGTGCGATACCCCTCCGAGCCCATCGGCTTGAGGGTCCACGCCTTCAGCGTCTGCGCCACGGTCTTGAGCGTCTGATCGGACATGTTGCCGATCTGCCCCGAGGCACCCGATACCTCCTCCATGAACTGAGCGAGACGGCGGGGAAGGGAGAGCGAGAGGACGGAGCGCAGGTCGAGCTTGGGCGACATCTGGCGCGCCGAGCGCAACTCGCCGTAAACATCGGTACCGGGCCTGAGGTCGATGACGATGTTCTGCGTTTCGCGCCAGTAGCTCGAGATCTGCAGGATTGCGGGGCCGGAAAGGCCGCGGTGGGTGAACAGCAGCGCCTCGCGGAACCAGTTGGCGCCGCAGCTGACCTGCACGGTGGTCGACACCCCCGACAGCGCGCCGATGCGCACCAGCGCTCCGGCGTCGAAGGTCAGGGGCACGAGCGCCGGCCGGGTGGCGAGGACGTTCAGCGCGAACTGGGTGGCGAGGCGATAGCCCTGGTCCGAAGCACCCATCGCCGGCACGGATTTGCCGCCGCTCGCGATGATGAAGGACTGCGCGGTGACCGGGCCATCGGAGAGTTTTGCGCTGAAGCCCTCCGCAGTCTTCTCGATACTCTCCAGGCTGGTCTGGAGCTTGAGCGTCACGCCCGCCTTGCTCATTTCGCTGGTCAGCATGTTGACCACCTGCGTGGCCGACCCGTCGCAGAAGAGCTGCCCGAGCGTCTTTTCGTGATAGGCGATGCCGTAGCTCTCGATCAGCGCGATGAAATCGGTCGGCGTGAATCGCGCGAGCGCCGAGAGCGCGAACCTCGGATTATCGGAGAGAAATTGTGCCCCACCCTCCTGCACGGTGGCATAAAGGTTGGTGAAGTTGCAGCGGCCGCCGCCGGAGATGCGGATTTTCTCGCCGGGTGCCTTGGCGTGATCGACGACTAGCACGCTGCGCCCACGCTGGCCGGCCTTGGCCGCAGCCATCATGCCGGCTGCGCCGGCGCCAAGCACGAGCACGTCGAAGTGGGGCGTTGCGGGCATCGTGAAGGTCATCGCCTGCCCGGCTGCCTTGCGTCAACCGTGCGAAGCGCAAGGGCCTGCGGCAAATTCATTGACTCTTTGCACGTTCCGGCTAAAAGCCGACCATAGCAGCCCGCAGTGGACCGCTTTGGCTATGGTGCACCACATTTTCGGCGAGGACCTCGCGATCTGGATGGACGAAATGTCCGATCCGGTCCGGATTCCGCTGCCGCGTGGGCGCGCCGCCAAAACCACCAAAACCGTCTAGCGCTTTTCCCCGGGGCCGCTCCCGACCGGGGAGAGGCCGAACCGGTTGGCCGCGATCCTGGTGGATACGCGCGGGCGCAAGGAAGAAAGCGCAAGACAAAATGGCTTATCGCGTCGCCGTCGTCGGGGCCACGGGCAATGTGGGCCGCGAGATGCTCACGGTCCTCTCCGAACGCAAGTTCCCGGTCAGCGAGCTGATCCCGCTCGCCTCCTCCCGCTCGGTCGGGCAGGAGATCAGCTTCGGGGACAAGCGGCTAAAGGTGCGGGCGCTCGAGAACTTCGATTTCCACGGCGTCGACTTCGCCCTGATGAGCGCGGGCTCCTCGGTGAGCAAGGAATGGGCGCCCAAGATCGCCGCCGCAGGTGCCGTGGTCATCGATAATTCGAGCTTCTGGCGCTACCACCAGGACGTGCCGCTGGTCGTCCCGGAAGTGAACGGCGAGGTGCTGGATCAGTTCATGGCGTCTAACAACCCGCGCCGGATCATCGCCAACCCCAACTGCTCGACCGCCCAGATGGTCGTGGCGCTCAAGCCGCTGCACGACCTTGCGACGATCACCCGCGTCGTGGTCTCGACCTACCAGTCGGTCTCCGGCGCCGGCAAGGACGGCAT
>JAEZBF010000356.1 GCA_023427545.1 Pseudomonadota bacterium | reverse complement strand
GATGTCGGTGGCGCGCTTGAGCAGGGAGTCGCCGGGCGTGCCGAGCATGGCGATACCGGAGAGGTCGCCCTTGATGTCGGCGCAGAAGACCGGCACGCCGGCGCGCGAAAAGCCCTCCGCCATGCCCTGGAGCGACACCGTCTTGCCGGTGCCGGTGGCGCCGGTGATCAGGCCGTGGCGGTTGGCGTAGCGGAGGGCGAGGTACTCGGGCTCGGTCGAGGTACCGAGGTAGCTCTTGTCGTCGACGAGCATGTCGGGCTCCGAATGGGGCCTATCCCTTATAGCCGCTGCAGAGTGACCGGCAAGGCAGCGTAAACTCTGGCTGGGCGCGGCGCTGGTCGAAGCGGCGCCGGGCGGGCATAAGCTGGGGCCCATGCAGCGGAGGTAAGTGTGCATCACAGCAGTGCCGGATTGCTCACGCGGCGGCGGCTTCTGGCCGGGCTCGGCGCCAGCGGTGCGATGATGGTGGCGGGAGGCGCGCACGCGCAATCGGCGCTCGATGCGAGCACGGTGGGGGTGCGGCCGAACGCGGGCAGCGACCAGACTGCGGCGCTGGCGGCGGCGCTCGAGGCCGCCAAGGCGCGCGGGCTGCCGCTGTTCCTGCCCGCGGGGGAGTACCTGATGGACGGGCTGCCGATCCCCGGCAGCTCGACGCTCCTCGGGCTGCAGGGGCTGACCTACCTCATCGCGGCGGGAAGCGGGCCGGCAGCGCGGATCGCGGGCAGCAGCGACGTGGTGCTGGAGGGGGTGGGCTTTGCGCCGGCGGAGGGCGCGGGGCCGACGGGCGAGCGCGGGCTGCTGGAGCTCGAGTCGTCGGCGCACCTGCGGATCAGCGGCTGCCGGTTCGTCGATTCGCGCGGTAACGGGATTGCGGGGTACCGGGCCTCTGGGGTGATCGCGCATTGCGACTTCACCGGCCATGCCGGCGCGGCGATCTTTTCCAACGACGGGCTGGGGCTGGCGGTGACCAATAACCGGGTCACCGACTGCGGCAATGGCGGGGTTCTGATCTGGGCATCGAACAACCAGCGGGACGGCTCGATCATCACCGGCAACGTGATCGAGCAGATCCGGGCGGACGGCGGCGGGAATGGGCAGAACGGCAACGGCATCAACGTCTTCAGGGCGGACGGGGTGATCGTCGCGGACAACCAGATCTCCGGCTGCGCCTTCACTGCCATCCGGATCAATTCGACCAACAATACGCAGGTGCGCGGGAATACGTGCCTCAACTCGGGCGAAGTTGCGATCTTCTCGGAATTCGCGTTCTCGGGCTCGGTGATCGCCGGCAACATCGTGGACGGGGCGGCGGGCGGAATTTCGATCACCAACCTCGACAGCGGCGGGCACCTCGCGACGTGCTCGGGCAACATCGTGCGCAACATTTCGCCGCGCTCGGAGGTGAACCCCGACACGACGCCGTTCGGCATCTTCGCCGAGGCGGACGTGGCGGTGACGGGCAATGCCGTCGATGCGGTGCCGGGCACCGGGATCGGCGCGGGCTGGGGGCCTTACCTGCGCAACGTCATCGTCGCGGACAACGTGGTGAGCGGTTGCGACATCGGCATCGGCGTCAGCGTGGCCGAAGGCGCGGGCAAGGCGGTGGTCAGCGGCAACATGGTTGCGGGCGCGCGGCGGGCGGCGATCGCAGGGCTGGCGTGGACCGACGTGCGGTCCGACGACCTCGTGCGTGACTCCGCGGGGTACCCGAACGTGACGCGCAGCGGGAACGCGGTGAGCTGAGGGCCTCGGTGGCGCGCATCTCGCCCACGAGGGTGCCGCGGACGTTCCTGATGGGATGGCGGGCAAAGCGCTCGAGCACGGCGCGCTCGGCGTCGCTGGGCCGGGCGACGGCGAGCAGCAGGGCGGCGACGGCCACATGTGAGGCGGCCATGCTGCCGTCGTCGATCTTGAGCGCGTAGCCGAGGCCGAGGTCGCGGATCGCGCCACACTGGACGCCCTCGGCGCCGCCCTTCTGCATGAGCCGGCCGGCAAAGGCCTGCATCACCTCGGTGTCGAGATGGCCGGTGCCGGCGACGAGTTCGGGGTGCGCGGTGGCGGCATCGCAGATGCGGCGGGCGCCTGCGGCAAGGTCGGGCGGGAGCCCCTGCCCTGTCGCCATGCGCGCAAAGCCGGTGGCGAAGGCGGTGAGCGGGGCGGCCCAGGTCGGGATGGAGCAGCCGTCGGTGCCGCACCGATCGGTGCTGAGCGGCGTGCCGATGACGGTCTCCACCGCCGCGCGGACGGCGACCTGGACGGGGTGGTCGCGTTCGATATAGCCGGTGGTGGGCACGCCCATCGCGAGCGCGTCGGCGAGCATGCCGGAGTGCTTGCCCGAGCAGTTGTTGTAGAGCGCGGACGGCTGTTCGCCGGTCCTCCGCAGCGCGTCGCGGGCGGCGGCATTCGTAGGCGGGTGGCCGCCGCATTCGAGATCGCCGGCGCTGAGGCCGAGATGTGCGAGGAAGCGCTCGACTCCCGCGATGTGGCCGGGCTCGCCGTGGTGCGAGGCGCAGGCGAGCGCCAGCTCTTCGTCGGAGAGGCTGAACCGTTGCAACGCGCCGGACGTGACCAGCGCGAGGGCCTGCATGGACTTGATGGCGGAGCGCGGAAAGACCGGCCGGGCGACGTCGCCCATCGCAAGGACGAGGTTCCCCGCGGAATCGCAGACGGCGATGGCGCCGCGATGCCGGTTCTCGACCCAGTTGCCGCGAATGGTTTCGACGAGAACTGGGTTGGCGTCCATCAAAAGAAAATCCGGCCCGGGCTGTTCCTCGTGGAGGACAACACCGGACCGGCAAAGTCAATGCATGGGAGGAGATCAGTCAGGAAGGCACGTTGGCAAAATCAGTCTTCGGCGAGCGTCAGGTAGCGCGAGTTGACCCAGCCCTTCTGGGGGCCGCGCTCGACCAGGCACCAGTCGCTGCCGCCGGTCTCGTTGACGATGCAGCGCTCCACCCAGACGTGGGTCCTGGGCTTGAAGGCGCCGATCTTCTGCGAATAGGACGCGGGCCACTTGCGGATGTTGAGCACGTCCCATTTTGCGACGCCGGTGACCTGCGCCTTGGCGTCCACCGAATAGCCCGCAGCCATGGCAGGCTGGACCGCGAACACGGCGCCGCTGAGGATGACCAGCCCGGCAAGGGCGGCAACAAGCAGCTTCTCGTGATGTTTCTTCATTTGAGCCTCACTGGCTTCGAATTTCATTTGCCAGCGGTTTAGGCCGTCCGGATTGAACCAGCACTGATGGCCGCACTCATATTCGGTTCAGCTAGATGGCCGTCCTGCCTTATTCGTCCCCTGCCTCCACAGCTTGGCGCAGGCGGGCGATGATGCCGCAGAACTCCTCGCCGGGGTCACCACCGCTTCCGGTCAGCGCGATGATGCCCCAACGCCCCCAGGACCGCCTCCCGAACTAGACCGGGAGACAGCGCGCGCGGTTCACTTGACAGGTGCGGGCGGGCGATGCTGTCGAAGTCATCGGCTAGGCTCCAAAAGGCCGCCCGCCTCTCTAGCCGCATCAGCCCTGGCGCTGCGATCCGGTGGACTGGTTCGCGGTGCTGCCGCCGCCGGTGCCGATGCTGCCCATTCCTGCGCCCGGTCCGCCGCCTGGCATCGTGCCGCCCGGCTGAAGGCCGCTCGACAGGCCATTGCCGTCCACGTGGGCGCCACCGTCTCGCCCGTCATTGCCGGTGATCTCGCGGTGGGCTTGATGCCAGTGATCGTGCTCGCGTCCTTCGGGACGGCCCTCCTGTTCCCAGAGCGCGTAAGCCCGATCGCGGATTTTCTGCTCCTGGTCCGATGTGTTGTCGTGGTCTTGCATGATCGAACTCCTCCTCGTGTGGAGTCGACGTTGCAGGTGGGGATTGGTTCCCCTGCGCCGCTGCTGGCTAGACGGTGATGTCTCTGCTCCGGCGGGTGAGAAGCGGCACGACGATGTAGATGATGCCGGCGAGCACATGCGGCCACCAGACGCGTTCGCCGAAACCCAGCACCCAGGGGCTGAGGATGAGAACGATGCCCATGACCACGTCGAGGATCAGGTGCACGTTGAATGGCACCAGCTTGGCGATGCTGATCTCATAGGCGGTGATGAGGCTGACGACGATGGTGAGCACGCCGACTACCTGCGGCACCCACTGTTCGGGGCCGCCATTGGCAAAGCCGAGCAGGTAGGGGACGAGGATCAGCATCGCCCCGACGACATAGTCGAGGATGTTGTGCACGCGTATGGGAATGATCTGCATCGGGCGCTCCGCCGGGTTCGGCAGCAGAACCCGCCGCGCGATGATTGGTTCGGGACGACGCGATCGAGGCACATCAGTCCAGGTCGTGCTTCCAGCCGAGCAGGCGTTCGGCCTTGCTGGAGTCGAAGAAGCTGCGGTTGCCGCTGAGGTCGCCCTTGATGGGGACGTTGGGGAAGTGCCGAGCGGCAAGCTCCAGGCTCGGAACATCGTTCGTGGTATCGGGGGCGACGATGTAGAACGCCTCGTGGCCGGTGAAGCCGGCCTCAAGGCTCTGCAGGCAGGCACGGGCAGCGGCGTTGTCCAGCGTATATGCCCAGAGGTGCTTCTCCTGACCGGGCTGATTGAAGCGCTCGGCGGCCATGTTGCGGTCGGGCACGACCCAATGGAAACGCATGCTGGCGATGCGGACGCCCTCGTAGCGCCGGGCGAAGCTGTCCGCCTGCATCTCGCAGATCCACTTCGACAGGCCGTAGGGTTCCTCGTTGTAGGTCGGGTGCTCCTCGTCGAGCGGCAGGTAGTCGAAGTGCGAGGCACGGCTGAAGGAGAGCCCGAGCGCGTTGACGCTGGACGCCTGGCAGATGCGCATGATGCCGTTTTCGACCGCCGCCCGCAGCGCGTTGTAGCTGCCGACGACGTTGTTGTTGTGCACGACGTGGTCCGGCAATTTGAAGGGCGTGGGGATTGCCGCCATGTGGATCAGCGCATCGCAGCCGGCGAAGGCTTCGACCAGCTTGTCGTAGTCGCTCATGTCGGCCTCGACGAAGCGATAGCTGTCAGTCTGCTCGAAATCGGGCGGCTTGACGCGATCGAGGGCGACGATGCTGTGGCCCTGGGCGAGAGCCATCGGGGTGATGGCGCGCGCGATGCCGCCGCTGCCGCCGGTGAGGGCAATCTTCATGGGGGGTGGTCCTATTGTGCGTAGACGGCTTCGTGGAGGCCGCGGATATAGCCGATCGCGTAGAGCCGGCCGAAGGCGGAGTAGCCCGCATGGGCGTTGCTGTCGCCCTCGACCGTAGGCACGTGATCGGGGCGGAGAACGCCGTCGAAGCCGATTTCCTTGTAGGCCTTCATGCAGGCGAGCATGTCGGTCTTGCCGGCATCGTGCCAGGTCTCCTCGAACTTCCGGGGTTCGCCGCGGACGTCGCGGAAGTGGACGAAGCTGATGGCCTTGCCGAACTTGCGGATCGCCGCCGGCAGGTCATCGGTCATCAGGGTGAAGTTGCCCTGGCAGAGGGTGATGGTGTTCATCGGGCTCGGCGCGATGTCGAGCAGGCGTTGATAGTTGTCGATCGAGCGCATGATGCGGCCAACGCCCCGGATGGGCGACAGCGGCGGATCGTCGGGGTGCATCGAGAGCTTTACCCCTGCCCGCTCGGCGACCGGCAGCACGCGCTCAAGAAAGTGCCCGAGCGTGCGCCAGAGCTCCTCCTCGCTGATCGGCGGATTGCCGGTGATCGACTCCGGCACGTCGTTGAGGTCGAAGCTGGTGACCACCGAGCCGCCGCGCGAGGGCGTCGCCATATTGGTGCGCAGCCAGTTGAAATCGGTCATCCACTCGTAGCACCAGACCGGCACGCCGAGCTTGCCCATGTTCTCGATGAGGGTGCAGACGGTGTCGATCTCCTCCTCGCCGCCCGGCAGGCCGCGCTTGGCCTTGTTGAGCGGCGGGCGGGATTCGATCACCCGCAGCTCGAAACCGGCATCCTCGTAGCGCTGCCTCGTGCGCTGGAGCGGCCCGAGGTCCCACGGCCGCTCGCCGTGCAGCAGGTCGTTGGGCGCGAGGCCGCCGACCGCGAGGTTGACGCCGGCCTGGAGCGCCAGCTTCCACACCGGCGAGGGCGTCGGGCTGATGAATTCGGCAATCTCGAGCATGAGCCTGCTGGTTCCTGTGCAATCGGCCGAACGGAGTCAGCACATCTGGCGAGTCTGTGCCACCTCGCCCGGAGGAAGGATGCAACAGAATTTGCGGAGCTGGCTGGGGCGCCAGGATTCGAACCTGGGAATGGCGGTACCAAAAACCGCTGCCTTACCACTTGGCGACGCCCCAACGGCGGGGTTGGTACACGCTTTGGATCGTGGTCGCAACCAAGGGCCGGGCGGCCTGTTTTCGCCGCTTGAACCCGTCGGCGCACGCGGCTATATACCGGCCCGTCGGGTCCTCCGGCCGGCCAGTTCGACCGGTACGACTGTCGCCCGCGCCCTATCGGAGTATAGCGCAGCCTGGTAGCGCACCTGCTTCGGGAGCAGGGGGTCGCAAGTTCGAATCTTGCTACTCCGACCAGTTCAAGGCCGGCTCATCGCGAGCCGGCCTTTTGCTTTTACCGGCTCAGGCGCGGCGGCGCAGCAGCGACCAGGCGCCGGACACGGTGAGGGCGGCGAGCGCCATCTTCAGCAGATCCCAGACAATGAAGGGCTGGACTGCCTTGGCAAAGGCAGAGGCCAGCACGTTCGACTGGTCGATCCAGGTGGCACCGCCGGAAAGGGCGAGGAGCCAGGAATAGCCGAAGACGAAGGACACGGCATCGGCGACGATCATGCCGCCGAGCAGCGGCAGCAGCCGCGAGCCGGCGCGTTCGGCGACCTGGCCGATGATGTAGGCCATCGGCAGCCAGCCCACGATGAAGCCGAAGGTCGGCGAGAGGATGTACTGCGGTCCGCCACCATTGGCGAAGACCGGCAGGCCGGCGAGGCCTTCGACGAGGTAGAGCGCGACCGTGGCGACGCCGATGCGCCAGCCGAAGGTGGCGGCGAGCACCGCAACGGCGAGGGTCTGCAGCGTGACCGGCACGGGCTGCACCGGCACGCTGATCTTTGCCGCCAGGGTCAGCACCGCCGTTCCGAGGATGACTGTCGCAACAGCGGCGATCCGCCGTGCGCTCGCCGTCCGCGGCTGCATCAGCCCGAGCAGGGTGTTGGGTGTGGTCAAGTCGAGGGCCATCGCGATACCTTCCGGCGGTGTGTGGTAGGAGCCGGTGAATTACTGACTCAACCCCACGGTGAGCGCAATGGCCGCCCCTGCTCCACCACTGGTGTTCGACACCAGCTTCGATCCGCAGACCGGCGTCTGCGTCGACATTGCCCGCGGATTGGCGCGCGTGACGGCGCCGAACCGCGGGCCTTACACATTCACGGGCACGAACAGTTACCTGCTCGGCAGCGATCGGGTTGCGGTGATCGATCCGGGGCCAAACGACGACGTGCATCTCGCGGCGCTGCTGGGTGCCATCGCGGGCCGGCCGGTCGACGCCGTCATCCTGACCCATACTCATCGCGATCACTCGGCGCTGGCCCGGCGTATCGCAGGTGAGACGGGGGCGACGCTCTGGTTCGGCGGGCGGCATCGGCCGTCGCGAACGCGCCGCTGGTACGAGTTCGATGGCATTTCGGGGGAGTCGGATCGCGACCTGGTGCCCGATCGCGAACTGATGGACAGCGAGCGCGTGCTGGCCGGCGACGTGGAGATCGAGGTGATCGCCACGCCCGGCCATTGTGCAAACCACCTCGCGTTCGGCATCGCCGGAACGCCGTACCTGCTCAGCGGTGATCACGTCATGGGATGGAGTTCGACGCTGGTTCCGGTGCCCGATGGCTCGATGGCGGACTACCTCGGCTCGCTGGCGCGGCTGATCGGGGCGCCGTACCTGCACTACCTGCCAGGGCATGGCGGCCCGATAGCCGACGGACCGGAATATTCGCGAGCGCTGCTCGCCCACCGGCAAATGCGCAACGACCAGATCATCGATCTGCTGAGGCGGGGGCCGCGCACGGTCGGAGGCCTGCTGTCCGACATCTACCCGGACCTCTCCCCTGCCCTGCGGCTGGCGGCGCGAATGACGCTTCGCGCGCACATCGAGTACCTGAAGGCGAAAGGGATGGTCAGGCGGTCTGGCTGGCGACTGAGGCTCGCCACCTAGCCGCGCGGCGGCTCCGGGATTGGTGCGGCAGCCGCGGGCGCGTCGCGGAGCATGACGGTGACCTCGGAATCGAGGGCAAGCAGGAATTCCTCGATCCGCGTGCCGTTCGAGCCAAGGTCGAAACGGGCGCCGAGCGACGCCGATCGCATCGCGACGGCGCTTCCCTCAGTTGCGGCGCGGATCCGGATGGAGACCTCGTCCCGCCAGCCGAGCAGCGACGTCGCTATGGCGTTGATCTGCCCCTCCTCGTCGGTAGATGGCGGCGCGCGCCGAATGCGAACGTCCCAGCCGCGCGCCTGGACGAGTGCGTTGGCGAGGGCGAAGACCTGCTCCGTTCCGACGGGATAGGTGCGGGTGAGAACGTTGGGGAAAGCCGCCTGTATCTGCGCCGTGGTCTCGCTGGTGGGTGGCGGACGGTAGCCGGAGATGAGGACCGGCGGATCGGACCAGTCGGTCGAAATGTCGGTGACGGCGGGATAGCGCATCGCCAGGGATAGCTCGTAGCCGATGGGCACGAGGCAGATGAGGCTGAACAGCGCACCGAGGACGGCCTTGCCCCAGCCGCGATCGCCGGTGACCCACAGGCGACCGAAGGCACCGAACGCGGTCACGAGGCCGAGCACGGCAAAGAATGCGGCGACGAGCTCGACCACTTCGAACACATCGCTGCCGATCATGCGGGCGCGGTGCATGAAGATGGGAATGACGGCGAGGGGCAGCGCGAAGCTGCCGAGCCGCCGGGCCCAGATGGCCCATTTCGACGTCCGGATGAGTATACGCAATGTTGGCTCAGCCGCCGGAGGTTGACGTGGCGCCGCGGGCGCCAAGCCAGGGCGGATCGGAACGGGTGCTGCCGCCGCGCAGCTGCGCACCGACATTACACATGGACTTGATGGCTAGCCACTCGTCCGCTGAAAAAGCCGGGCCGCTGGCGCTGGTCGCCACGGTTATGGCTTCGAGGGCGCGCTGACGATCGTCCGTCAGGGGATGAGTGCTCAACAGCGCCAAAGCCTTGGAGAAGTCGTCGTCGCGCGCGCCGCGATTGAGCAGCTCGGCGAGCGCGGCAGGCCGGAAGCCGAGCTGCGCCCCCGTGGCGGCAGCGCAGGTATCCGCCTCCCCCTCCTCCTCACGCGAGAAGTGGCTGTCGATCAGAAGCGCACCGAGGCCGCCGGCAACCGAGATGCCGCTCATGTCGCCGAGAACGAAACCGATCAGCAGGCCGGTGCCGGCGGAGGCAATGAGCTGGCGCATGGCGTGACGGTGCGCAACGTGGCCGAGCTCGTGCGCCAGAACACCCGCGAATTCATCGGGGCTCTGCGTGCTGTCGAGCAGCGAGGAGAAATAGAACGCCTTGCCTCCCGGCAGGGCGAATGCATTGGGTACCTTGGAGCGGATCACCTTGACGTCCGGCCGGAAGGGCGAACCGGCATTGGCGAGGGCCGCGTCGGCGAAACGCGCAATGGCGCGGTTGGCCGTGCTGTCCGGGTCGGGGTCGCAGATTTCGAAGCCGTCCTCTTCAGCGAGCGCGGCTTCGACCTGCTCGGCGACCTTGCCGCCGAACTGCTCCTCCCAAGGGATGGGGATCAGTTGCGTGATGCGCCCGGCGAGCAGCGGCACGCCGTAGATGTAGGCGACGATCACCGACGCCAGTGCGAACGTGCTGAGGCCGAGGATGCGCAGCTGCCGGCCGGTATCCTGCCGGCTCCTGGCGACGAGCCCGGGCAGCGCTTGCCGCGCCGCCTTGACGTTGTCGAAGCCCGAAAAGACCAGCCGCTCCCCATAGGGGCGGCCAGTGATGCCGATCCTGAGCTCGTTGCGGCGGCCGTGCAGCGGAAAGACATCGGCGATGCGCCAGCTGGTGAGCGGCAGCGCGGTCAGGCCGTCGAGCACTTCGATGGACTCGCCTTCCATCCGGCAGCGCACCTCAAGCGAGGTCGCGACGAGGCCATCGGTATAGCGGGCGTAGAGTTCCACTAGTAGGCCCCCACGTTGAGCGCGTCGGCGAGACCCTCGCCCGCGAGCGCCATGTCTTCGTCGGCAGCCCGAACGCTCCGCAGGGAATCCGGATTGGTGATCGAGGCACTCCTGGCGACAAGGGCCCAATAGCCGAACCCGAGGATCGTCTCGGTAAGGATCGACCAGATCGACAACAGCGTGAGGTAGGCCAGGATGATGACGACCATCGTAACCCACCCGCTCTGGAAAATCTGCACCAGCGTCGTGGGATCGAAGCCCGGCGTGCCCGTGGAATTGCTCATCGCCATCGTCCCGATCATGGCGGCAATGACCAGGAAGAAGCTAATCAGCGCCGCCAGCATGACGAGGCCATAGAGGACGTACTGGCCCAGCAGCGAGCGCGCCCTGACGCGAACACTGATCGCCGAGTCGCCGATCCTGATCGCCGAGAACATCCGCGTGCTCTCGCGCGAACGGAAGAAGATGAAGCAGAGGCCGGCGAGCAGCAGGTCGATAGTCAGCAGGCCCCAGACCCCTGCGCCGGGGATCTTGCTGCCGTCCTCCAGCACGATCTGCTCGGGGTTGGAGCCGATGTAGCCGAGGACAAACAGCGAAAAGATCACCAGGGCGAAGTAACAGAGGTAGTAGGGACCGGCGATCTTGCGCCAGGATCCCTCGAACCAGAACTGCCGGTCGCCGTACCAGCTGTTGCGCCAGCGGTAACGCCATAGGCTGGCGGCCATGAACGGGTAGATCAGCCCCAGCGTAGGCACCATCAGCAGCGACCAGCCGAAACGGCGGAAAGCGTAGCCCAGCGCACTACCCTTCTGGTCGAAGCGGATGCCGCGCCAGAGCGTACGCGAGAGGCGGAAATCGCGCGCCCGATAGATGGCGTAGCCGGTAAGGAACCAGAGGACCACCGCAACGCTACCGTAGCCGAGCACCGCGATCGTCTGCGTCTGCGTCGAGAGATAGAAGAAGACGATGTAGATCGGCAGGAAGAAGCCCAGAGCGAAGAGGAAGCCGAGCAGCAGCTGGACGGCGTGGCCGGTGTACTCCAGCGCATCGCCGTCAATCACGGTGTTCTGCCAGTAGAAGCGGCGCTTCCAGGTCACCATCCAGAAGCGGTAGATGCCTATGGTGGGCAGCATCAGGATGTGGCCGCGCACCAGCAGGCCGAAGAGGTCCGAACGGGAGCCGGTGAACTCGACCCGCGCTACCCGGCCCGTCGCCGCGCTTTCGACCATCTGCCAGTGCCCCGAAGCAGTCGCCGGAAGATTCCACGCCCGCTGCCGGGCCGCAAGCTCAGGGATAGAGGCGCTGCCGGGTCCAGGTGTCCCCGTCGGCACGGGTGAAGGTCACCCGGTCGTGCAGGCGGAACGCGCCGTCCTTCCAGAACTCGAAACTGGCGGGGATCAGGCGGAAGCCCGACCAGTGCGCCGGGCGTTGGACCGGGGCGGTGCCGAGCTCGTGGTCGAGCCGCTCGACGGCAC
>JAEZBF010000348.1 GCA_023427545.1 Pseudomonadota bacterium | reverse complement strand
GGCGGCGCCCCTCCCCGTGTGTGATGACAGCGCCCGTTCGGGGCGCCGTCAATCCTCGATCAGCCCCAGCAGAGCTCCTTGCCCTTGGCGACGTCGATCGACTCAACGCCGTCGACGGGCTTGGCCGTGACCAGCGTCGCGCCGGTGTCGAAGAAGCCGACCTTGGGGTCGATCTCGGGCATCGTGCCCTTTGCGATCGCCTCCAGTGCCATTGACGCCATCTTGAGCGGGTACTGCTGGCTGGTCGCGCCGATCACGCCCGACTCGACGTTGGCAACGCCTGGGCAGCCGCCGTCGACCGATACGATCAGTACCGAGCCATCATCCTTGCCAACCGCCTTGAGGGCCTCGTAGGCACCCGCCGCCGCCGGCTCGTTGATGGTGTAGACCACATTCACGTCCGGGCACTTCTGCAACGCGTTCTCCATCGCGGTGCGACCCTTCTCCTGGTCGCCCTGGCTGATTTCGTGCGTGCAGATGCGCGGATCGTCCTCATCGCCCCATTTGTTGGGGTCCTTCACGTCAATGCCGAACCCTTCCATGAAACCCTGGTCGCGCAGGTAGTCCACTGTAGGCTGGTTGGTCGCGAGGTCCAGCGCCACGATCACCGCGTCCTTGGCCTTGTCGCCCAGCGTCTTAGCCGCCCACTGGCCAATCAGCATGCCAGCCTTGCGGTTGTCGGTGGCAAAGGTCGCATCGGCCGCGTCCATCGGATCGAGCGGGGTATCGAGCACGATGACCTTGAGGCCTGCGTCGCGGGCCTTCTGGATCGTCGGCACGATGGCCTTGGAGTCCGACGGGACGATGGCGAAGCCCTTGGCGCCGGCCGAGATCTGGTTTTCGATGCAGGCGACCTGCCCATCGTTGTCGCCGTCGAACTTGCCGGCGCACGCCATCAGGTTGACGCCGAGCTCCTTGGCTTTCGCCTCGGCGCCCTCGCGCATCTTTACGAAGAACGGGTTGGTCTCGGTCTTGGTGATCAGCCCGATGGTGTCCTGGGCAAACGCAGCGCCGGACATAAGCCCAAGCATCACGGCGCAAGCCGCCGCGATCTTAACTAACGGTCCCATGAATTCCTCCCATGGTGTTTGAAGGCCGCTGGCTGCGGCCTGGTGGCGGTGGTGAACCACCGTCCTCCGCAGGGGAGAGTTGCCCCGGTGCCGCGGGGTGTCAACTGGGATCAGCGCATACCTTGAGGCCGGATCGCCCGCACACGGAACCGGCTCAGGAGACCGCCGCCAGCACCATGCCCAGCCGCTGTTCGCGGGCGCGCGGCCCCTTCGCCTCGGCCGCCAGCCACAGCGTGTTCAGCTTGCCGGCGTCGAAGAGTTGGAACAGGAACGGCGCGATGTAGCTCTTGCGGCAGATCATCGGCGTGTTGCGCAGCATCTCCGAGACCTCTCGCGCGACGCGTGCGATCTGGCGCTTGCGAGCGGACTCCGATGCGCCCCGCTCGAGCGACGCCAGCGCCTCGCCCGCCAGCGCGCTTGCATGGAACGTGCGGAAGTCCTTCGCCGAAATCTCGACGCCCGCGATCTCACGCAGGTAGGTGTTGATCATCTGCACCTTGATCGGCCGCATCTCGCCCGCTGGCGTGCGGTATTCGAGCAGCCGCTCACCACGCAGTGTCTTTATCCGCGTGATGGCGTCGGCAAGCCGGGTGTCGGTGATCTTGTACTCGGCGATCTTGCCGCTCTTCGCCGGGAAGGTGATGGATATGTCCGAACCGCTCACCTTGACGTCCCGGTCGAACAGAGTGCCGGCGCCCCGGGTTCCGCGTTCCTCGAGATAACGCTCCCGGCCGACGCGCATAGCCGTGCGGTCAATGAGGGCCACGCCAATAGCAAGCGCCAGTTCGAGACTGCCCGCTTCCGCCTGCAGGTCGCGTGCAACTCGCCGCCTGATCTTAGGAAGGACCGCCGTAAGGTTGGCGAGCCGCACCTGCTTGCGCGCGCTGCGCCGCCGCTCCCAATCCGGATGATAGATGTACTGCACCCGCCCTGCGTCATCGATGCCGCAACACTGCAGATGTGCGCGCGGATGTGGCGCTATTCTTACATCCTGCCAGGCTGGTGGAATGCCGAGAGAGCTGACCCGCGAACGGAACTCGGCGTCAGAGACGAACTGCCCATCGGCGTCGACATAGGCGAAGCCCTTGCCCTTGCGGCGCCTGCTGATCGTCAGGTCGTCGCGCGTAACCGTAACAAGACGTGGCATAAGACCCCTAGGAGATAACGTTGCCTTCCGGCCAGGCGGAGTAGATGCCCCAGATGATGGCGAAGGCGAGCACGATGATGATCAGCGAGATCACCAGCACCCGGTAGTTCCCTTTGCGTGGGCTGGCCTGCCGGAGCTCGGTGGTATTCTTGTGCGGATCGAAGGTTTCCATGATTGACGCTTTCGAACGATGGTGGCTCCTCAACGTCACAGTCCAAAGCGGAGTTCCAGCCGCTCTTGACCGCGGCAATCCGCCGGCAGAGTTTGTCCGGAGAGTTCGTCCGCGACACTAGATGCCTGCTTCCTACCGCATGTTCAGCGCCGCGAAGACACGCCGCGCGCCGCCGTCTAAAGCCTGGCCACGATGAGCTTGAGCACCCTCATGCTGCGGGAAGCCTATGGCCTACCGCGGCCATTGCACCGCGTCCGCCGCACGCGGGGGCTCACCGTAACCGCTGAGGATGGCGTGGCACTTGCAACCGAGCATTACGGCCCCCGCGCCAAGGCAGGAGTGACTTTCCCTACCCTACTCATGCGCGTGCCATATGGCTTGCGCGGCTTTGCTGCGGTGGCCGAGGCCTATGCCGAGCGCGGCTTCAACGTCGTGCTCCAGGCCTGCCGCGGTACCGGTCCCTCAGGCGGTGAGTTCGATCCCCTCAACAACGAGCGGGCGGATGGTCTCGCCACCCTCGCCTGGATCCGGCAGCAGCCCTGGTATGATGGACGGGTTGGTCTCTCCGGTCCGAGCTATCTCGGCTACGCGACCTGGGCGATCAGCGACGCACTGCCCAAAGCCTCAGCGATCTGCACGAAAGTGACGAGCGCGGAGTTCCGCTCGGTCCTGTTTCCCGGTGGCGCCTTCCATCTAGGGCTAGTGCTCTCCTGGCTTCAGACGGTGGAAGGCATCCGGCGCAATACGCTGCGTTTCGGCTTCCACATGATCGCGGGCGGGATCGACCGCCGCACCCTGAAGGCAAGCATGAAGCTGCCGTTGCGCGACGCCGACCGCCGCACAATCGGCCACACTGTTCCATTTTGGCAGCGGTGGTCCGGGCCGGACATCACGCAGGACAGCTTTTGGGAGCCGGTAGACCACACCCACCGGATCACCGCCCGCACCCCGCCCAACCACTTCGTGTCGGGGTGGTATGACTTCATGATCGACCAGCTCTTGCGCGACTATCGGACCATGGTGGAAGCAGGTCACACGCCCTACCTGACCATCGGCCCCTGGGTTCATGTCAGCCCGGAGCTCCAGGTAGTCAGCATGCGCGAGACCATCACCTGGATGCGAGCGCACCTCTGCGGCGATCGCGACGGGTTACGAGAGAAACCGGTGCGGCTGCACATCTCCGGCAGAAACGAGTGGCGCGAGTACGACACCTTTCCGACTCCTGGCGACGACCAGATCTGGCACCTTCATCCGGACAAGGTGCTGTCGCCCCGTCCGGTGAGAAACTCCGAGCCTGACCGCTATCGCTACGATCCGGCCAAGCCGACCCCCAACCTGGGCGGTGCGATCTTCGCCTTCCACGGCGCCGGACCAGTGGACCAGAAGCCTCTCGAAGAACGTCCGGACGTCCTTAGCTACACGTCGGAGCCGCTCTTCAGCGATGTCACCATCATAGGCAGCGTGCGCGTGACGCTATTCGCGAGAGCGAGCTTACCCAACGCCGACTTCTTCGTCCGCCTCTGCGACGTCGACGAGAACGGCACCTCGATCAATATCTGCGACGGAATTGTACGGGTGACGAGCAGCGCCCCCGCTGTGCCTGATGACATATGGCGTTTGAACATACGGTTACACGCAACAGCACACTGTTTTCTGCGCGAACATCGTCTTCGGCTACAGGTCTCGTCGGGGGCGCATCCGCGCTATGCGCGGAACACCGGGACCGATGAGCCGCTCGGGACGGCGACGAAGCTTGTTGCGGCGGATATCGAGATATTCCACGACCCGCTGCACCCCAGCGTGGTCATCCTGCCGGTACAGTAGCCTTGGCCTGCCGCCGCCGTGCGTGAAGGATCGGCTCGGTGTAGCCGGAGGGCTGGTCGGCGCCTTTGAGGGCGAGGTCCAGTGCCGCCTGGAAAGCGATGGAGTGCTCATTGCCCGCCATCGGTATGTACAGCGGATCGCCCTCATTCTGCCGGTCGACGACCGAAGCCATGCGCTCGAACGTGTCGCCGACCTGCTCCTTGGTGACGAGGCCGTGCCGCAGCCAGTTGGCGATGTGCTGGGATGAGATGCGGAGCGTGGCCCGGTCTTCCATCAGCGCGACGTTGTTAATGTCCGGGACCTTTGAGCAGCCGACCCCCTGGTCGATCCAGCGCACGACGTAGCCGAGGATGGACTGCGCGTTGTTCTCGAGCTCGCGGACGATGTCGGAATCGGCCGGCCGGGAGGGCAACACCGCCATCGTGAAAAGGTCGGCGACCGGCGGCGTCGGCTGATTGTGCCGCCGCTTCTGCGCCTCGAACACATCGACCTGGTGATAGTGGAGCGCGTGCAGCGTCGCGGCCGTCGGCGAAGGCACCCAGGCGGTGTTTGCGCCTGCCTGCGGGTGCGCGACTTTGGTGCGCACCATCTCCGCCATGTCGTCCGGCCGCGCCCACATGCCCTTGCCGATCTGCGCCTTGCCTGAAAAACCAGCCGCGAGACCGATCAGCACGTTGCGATCCTCGTAGGCAGTGAGCCAGGGCTCGTTGCGCACCTCGCCCTTGGGCTGGATCGGGCCGGCTTCCATCGAGGTGTGGATCTCGTCGCCAGTCCTGTCGAGGAAGCCGGTATTGATGAAGAACACCCGTTCCCGTGCGGCATAGATGCACGCCGCAAGGTTTGCCGACGTGCGGCGCTCCTCGTCCATGATGCCGATCTTGATGGTGAGCGCGGGCAGCCTGAGCATCCGCTCTACGGCCGAGAAGATCGAGCAGGCGAAGGCGACTTCGTCGGGCCCATGCATCTTGGGCTTGACGATGTAGATGGCACCGGTCGCGGAATTCTGCCCCGTGTCGTGCATGGCGCAGAGGGTGGTGACGGCCGCATCGAGCAGCCCCTCCCCAATTTCCTTGCCGTCGGGGCCGAGCACCGCGTCGGTCGTCATGAGATGGCCGACGTTGCGGCAGAGTAGCAGCGCCCTGCCCTTGAGCATCAGGGTACCGCCCTTGCCGTCCTTGTACTCGCGGTCGGGGTTGAGCTTGCGCGTGACCGTGCGGCCGCCCTTCTCGAAACTGTCGACCAGCGAGCCCGTCATCAGGCCCAGCCAGTTGCGATAGACCGCCACCTTGTCCTCGGCATCGACTGCGGCCACGGAGTCCTCGCAGTCCTGGATCGTCGTGAGCGCGCTCTCGATCACGACATCGGCCAGACCCGCTGGATGGGTTGCGCCGATCGGATTGCTGCGATCGATCCTCAGTTCGGCATGCAGGCCATTGTGGCGGAGGACGATCGAGGCCTGCGCGCCTTCGCCGGTGTAGCCCACGAACTGGGACTTGTCGGCCAACGTGGTCGGCCCGGCGGCTGTGTCGATGAGGAGCTGCGCAACGCCGCCGGTCTCGGCAACGACGTAGCTGGTCACCGCGCGATGGCTGCCCTTGGCGAGCGGGAACGCCTCGTCGAGAAACGCTGCCGCGCGCTCGACCACAGCTGCGCCACGCCTGGGATTATACGCGGCTCCCGGAGCCAGATCTCCGTCGCGGCCAATGACGTCGGTCCCGTAGAGCGCATCGTAGAGGCTGCCCCACCGTGCGTTGGCAGCGTTCAGCGCGTAGCGGGCGTTGCTGACCGGGACCACCAATTGCGGGCCGCAGATCGTGCTGATCTCGGGATCGAGGCCCGCGGTCTCTATGGCGAATTCGCCAGGCGGGTGGACGATGTAACCGATGTCCTTGAGGAACGGCTCGTAGCCCTCGGGGTCATTGGCGACAGCACCGTGCTCTCGGTGCCACTGGTCGATGGCCGTCTGCAGTTCGTCGCGAAACGCAAGGAACTCCGCATTGCGCGGCGCAAACTCGGCGACCAGTTCTGCCAGCCCGGTCCAGAAACGCTCAGCCGTGACGGCCAGGCCCGGCAATGCCTCTTCTTCGATGAACAGCGCGAGACGCGTGTCGACGGAGAGACCGGATTTCTGGACGTAGTCAGGCACAGCAACAACTCCCGAGTTCAACCCTAGCAGGGGTCGTTAGCCCGGACCTCGTGGTTGGACAAGCTCACCATGAGGTCCTCACAGGCGTCAGTGTGCCAGTAGCCCTCATGATGAGCCCGTCGAACCACTAGGGGGTGGCACATCATCTTCGAGCCGTGACTTCATCGGCTCGCCCGCTACGTAGGTCTCCGCCACGGCACGATCATCACCGCAGGTCTGCAGCACGAACAGCTCCTCGACCAGCGATTTCGCGGCCTGCATCCGCATTGCCATCCGAGGGGTGGCACGCGAGTTCAGCACGACCAGATCGGCGTCGGCGCCACGCACGAGCGATCCGATGGTGCCCTCGAGGGAGAGCGCCCGAGCATTGCCCAGGGTCATCATGAAGAAGCTCTGCAATGGGTTGAGGCGCTGGCCGCGAAGCTGGAGCACCTTATAGCCCTCATCGAGCGTCTTGAGCATCGAGTAGCTGGTGCCACCACCGATGTCCGTCGCGACGGCGATGCGCACGCCGTGCTTGTGCAGCCGCTCGTAGTCGAAAAGCCCCGAGCCGATGAACATATTCGAGGTCGGGCAGAACACGGCGACCGAGCCGGTTTCGGCGATCACCTCCGTCTCGCGATGACTGAGATGGATACAGTGGCCGAGCAGCGTCCTTGGCCCGAGCAGGTGATAGCGCTCATAGATGCCGACATAGTCGGGCAGGTTCGGATAAAGTTCGCGGGCATACTCAACCTCGGCGAGATTTTCCGAAGTGTGCGTCTGGATGTGCACGTCAGGATGTTCGCGCGCCAGCGTCTCTGCGACTTCCATCTGCGCCGGCGTCGAGGTGATCGCAAAACGCGGCGAGATGACGTAGCGCGCCCTGCCCTTGCCGTGCCATTTCGCGAGCAGCGCCTTGCTGTCGTCGTAGGACGATTGCGGGGTGTCCAGCAGCCCTTCGGGGGCGTTGCGGTCCATCATCATCTTGCCGCCCAGCATCAGCATGTTGCGACGCGCGGCTTCGGAGAAGAACGCGTCGACCGAGCTAGGATGCGTCGTACAGAACGTCGCCGCCGTCGTCGTGCCGTGGCGGATCAGCTCATCGAAGAAGGCGGAGGCAATCCGGCCGGCATAAGCAGGATCGCGGAACCTGCTCTCCTCCGGGAAGGTATAGGTGTCGAGCCATTCAAGCAGGGCGGCGGCATACGAGCCCACCACCTGCATTTGCGGATAATGGATGTGGCAGTCGATCAGCCCCGGCAGGATCAGGTTGGGCCGGTGGTCGATGACCTCGTGCCCCGGTGCATTTGCCCGCTCGGGGCTCCACTCGCCGATCATCACGATCTTGCCGTCGCGGATGACCACGGCGCCGTCCTCGATGTAACGATAGCTCGCGTGATCGTTCGGGCCTTGCGGCTCCGCCAAGAACGTCAGCACCCGGCCGCGCAGGATGCGGATCATCGGCCGCTCCCCGCTCGGTACCAGGCGACGATCAGCGCCCGCTCGTCATCCGTCATGTCGGTCACGTTCCCCGGCGGCATCGCGTGGCTATAGCCCGCCTGGATGGCGATCTGATGAGCGTGATTGGCAATTGCGATGTCGCTGTCGAGGCGCACGTCCTTCGGCGCTTCGTGAACGCCTTCCCAGACCGGCTCGGCCGAGTGGCACATAGAGCAGCGGCCCATCACCATCTGGCTGACGTCAGCGAAGTGAGGCTCCGCCAGGAAGGCTTGTGCCGTCTGGGTCGGTAGCGGGTCGCGTCCATCGAGTAGCTTGGGGCCTGTGGAGAGCCATGCGATCAAGATGAAGATCACCACCGCCACTGCCCAGGTCCAGTGCGGGTTGCCCTTGCGCGCGTGCCGCGTGTTGAACCAGTGCCGGATGACCGCGCCTTCGAGGAAGATCAGCGAGGCGATGAGCCAGTTCCACTGCGTTGCGAACGCCAGTGGGTAATGGCTCGACAACATGAAGAAGATGACCGGCAGGGTCAGGTAGTTGTTGTGCAGCGAACGCTGCTTGGCGATCTTGCCATACTTGGCGTCGGGAGTACGACCCGCCTTGAGGTCGGCCACCACGATCTTCTGGTTGGGGATGATGATCGCGGCCACGTTCGCAGCCATAATGGTGGCCGTGAAGGCGCCCATGTGGAGCATGGCTGCTCGCCCGGTGAAGACCAGCGTATAAAGCCACGCCATTACGGTGAGCACGGCGAACAGGGCCACCATGAGTCCACCGGTCGATGTGCCGATCGGCGACTTGCACAGCGTGTCGTAGAT
>JAEZBF010000334.1 GCA_023427545.1 Pseudomonadota bacterium | reverse complement strand
AAGGCCGGCGAACGGTTCCACCCCGACTGGTCCGACATCGATGTTGTACCCCACCTGGCCGAAGGCCTGTGCGGTCGCGCCCTCGTAGCGAGCGGTAAGCGTTTCGGCGAAGCCGGGGAAGGTGGGCGTACGCGTCGTCGTAATCGCATGATGGGTGAAGGCGGCGCCCAGCCGCAGGCGGACGTTCGCCCAATCACCGCCGCCGTAGACAGCCATATGTATGTCGTTGCTCTCGGCACTGGAGCTGCGCGCTGGCAAGGCGAACCCGCCGCGACCGACACCGCCCGCCAGGCCGACGTACCAGCCGTTCTCCGGGCTAACGTCGGCCCGAACATCAGGCCACCCCCAGAGAGGTCGAGGCCTGCGGCGTTGCCGTCGCCGGCCTGGTGTCCGACGCCGCCATAGCCGGCCATCCATATCGATCGGCCATTGATGTTCTCGAGCATTTGGTGCGTGCGTTGGACGAGCGCGTCGCGGACCAGCCGGCTCTCGCCTACGAGCCCGCCGGAGACGGCGGCATGGACCTCGCCGGAGAGTTGGTCGAACGCGACCAGCGCATCCGGCGTGCTGAGCGGCACGATAGCGGCAACGATCGGATTGGCGGGTCCGAGCGCCTGCAGCGCTGCTGCGGTGGCGATCTGATTAGGTGTCTGCGCCACCGCCGGGAGGTTCGCGATCGAAGCGACGCGCAGCCACACGTCGGCGGGGTCCTTGCTGTAGTCGAGGATGAAGTCGACGAACGCGGAATTGTCGACGAGCGTTGCGAACGCGCCGGTGCGGGTGGTGGCGTCGAGGATGAGATATTCGCTGCCGATTGTGTAGGTGCCGGGGGCGACTAGCACGCTGGCCGTACCGCCGCCGAGGCTGGCCGCTCCTGCGACGACGAGCCGGCCGCTCGATGCGGGGGTGACGCCGACGGCGAAGGTCGAGCCGGCCTCGGTGGTGTAGCTGCCGGTGACCGTTAGGGTGCCGCTCGAGACCAGCACGCGGCCGGCACCGCTGACCGCGCCGACGAGCGTGCCGTTGCCGGTCAGGGTGGCGCCGGAGAGGACGGTGATGGCGGGGCTGGTGCGCGTGCCGGCGACGTCGAGGGTGCCAGCCTGCACCTGGGCGCTGGTCGAGAAGGTGCCGGCGCTGGTGAGCTGCCAGCTGCTGCCCTGCATGGCGAGCGTCTCGAACGAGAGGAAGCGGGCGATGCTTTCGCTGCCGCTGCCGAGCAGGACGAGATTGTCGACCCCGCTGCCGCCCTGGACCGTTCCGTTGAGCACCGAGCCGGTGTCGAGATTGAGGGTGTGGACCGCGCCGGCGGTGAAATTGATCGCGCGCACAGCGCCGGTGATGGTGCCGCGGTTGGTGACGGTTGCGGCGGCGTTGACGTAGATGCCGTCGCTGGCGGCGGACTGGATCGTACCGCTGTTGACCAGCGTGCCTCCCCGGCTCTCGATGGCGCGCATGCTGGAACCAGCACCGGTCGATTCAATCAGACCTGCGTTGTCTAGTGTGAGCGCGCCACTGGAATAGATGCCGTTGTAGGTACCGCGGATGATCCCGCTGGAGGTATTCGTCAGCGTGCTCGGACCACCCTGGAGCAACACCCCGGCCGGGAATGAACCGGTGCCATTGTTGATTATACTGCCGGAATTTACCACCGTTCGCGAGGTGCCCTGGCCAACCGAGACGACACCCTGGCTGCTGAATCCCGTGATGGTGCCGGAGTTGGTCACCGTACCGCCGGCACCAAGCAGAACAGTGTCGGCGAAACCGCCGGCAGCCTGGGTGATCGTGCCCGCATTGTTCACATTGCCGGCCGAGCCGCCGATCACGATCGCGCTCTGGCCGGTGAGGATGGTTGCGCCGGCATTGTTTTGGACCGAGCCGCCGCCGCCCAGCGAAATGGTGTTGCCGGTGCTGGTTGTGCTTGAGAAGTTGGCGACGGAAGAGCCCGCGACCGACAGGAACACGGCGTGGGTCGAGGTCGCGGAGATCGTGCCGCGGTTGGTCAACGCCCAGGCGCGGGTCGTGCCGCTCAGAGCCCGTGCGGCAGGGACGTTCGAAACGCTGACACCGGTGAACACCTCCACCGTGCTGCCCGACTGGCCGTCGAGGTCGACGCCCGTTGCCGTGCTGGTGGAAATGTTCACGTCAGCCGCGGGAGCGGTCGTTGTCAGGGCCGCCAGGAACGCGGCCATCAAACCGGAAACGACCCGGCGCACTCGGTCACGAGCGCGCCGGGTTGCGAACGCACCACTACTCATGCAAGACTGCCCCTGTAGCCAAGCCCTTGACGGTGCTTGCCAAGTCCGTCTCGGCTGGGCCTACGTCCGCAGCTGGCCGGCCCGCTTACACTAGCGCCGCATGCGTGGGGGACGGCGGGACAATACGGGACTCCGTCAGGGCAAATCACGTCATGGCAGACCTGTCCGACCATCGTGGCGACCGCCGGCTCAACAGCTGGAAGGAAATCGCGGGATTCTTCGGCAAGGACGAGCGGACGGTGAAGCGCTGGGAGACCTCGCGCGGGCTGCCGGTCCGCCGTATCCCGGGCGGCGGTGCGCGCAACTCGGTGTTCGCCTATGCCGGCGAACTCGAGGCCTGGCTCAGCGGTGCACCGAGCGCAGCAGCGGCGGAAAGTGCTCCGGCGGCTGCTCCTGAGCAACCCGCCCGCCGGTGGAAGCACGTGCCCACGATCATCGCGGCGGCCATCGGTGCGGTTGTCCTGGTCGCGCTCGTCGCTTATGGGGCGGGGATATTCCGGGCCGCACCCGGCGCGCAGGTGCAGCCGGCGCATGTGCCGCCCGCGGCTGCGCGTGACCTCTACCTCAGCGGCACGTTCCAGTTCGCGACGCGCACCGAGGAGGGGTTGAACCGGGCTGTGCGCGACTTCACCGCGGCCATTGCGCTCGACCCCGAGTATGCGGCGGCGTTCGCCGGCCTTGCCAACGCCTACAATCTCCTCAGCCAATATACGCTGCTGCCCGCGGCGGAGGCTTATCCCAAGGGCAAGGCGGCGGCGGAACGCGCCATCGCGATCGATCCCGGTCTGGCGGCGGGGCACGCCGCGCTGGCGTTCAACGAGTTCTACTGGGGCCACCATTTCGAGCGCTCTGCCGCGCTGTTCGAGAAGGCTGTGACACTCGATCCCGCGGCCGCGCAGACGCTGCATTGGTATGCGCTCACGATCATGCATAGCGGCAAGTTCGAGCGCGCGACTGAGTTGATCACCCGCGCCCAGGAGCTCAGCCCGGACTCCCGGCCGATCCTCGCCAACAAGGCGCTGATTTTGTTCTATGGCGGACAGGTCGACGCCGCGCTGAACATCCTCTCCCGCCTTCGCCAGGAGCATCCGGACTACCTGGCGACGCCGTCTTATCTCGCCACGATCTACCTGGCGCTCGGGCGCTATGCCGATTTCCTGCGCGAGTACGAGACCGCGGCGACTGTGCAGAAGAATGTCGGCCGCCTCGAGATCGTCGCCGCAGCGCGCCGCGAGCTCGAGGATGGCGGTCCGCAGGTCATGCTGGCGGCGATGCTCGAGGCGCAGGAGCGGCAGATGACGACGGGCGGAGAGCCTGCGTTCAAGGTCGCCGAGACCGCGGCGCTGCTGGGGAGAACGGACCGTGCGCTGGACCTGCTCGAGCTTTCGGTCGAGCGTGGCGAGCCCGATGTTCTCGGCATCGCCATCGATCGTGCGTTCGCGGGCCTGCACCAGGACGAACGCTTCCGGAAGCTGGTCGCCAAGGTCGGCCTGCCGGTGCTCTAGGGCTCGCGGCACTACTCGACGATCGGGATGGGCTCCTGACGGCCGCGAAGCGGCTTGTGCGGCATCACTACCGTGAAGGCCAGCGCCCCCAGCATGATGAGGGCAATCGCGCAGAACAGCACGGTGAATGGGAACGTATCGGCGACCGGCCCCACCGCGCTGGTCCCGCGCTCGGCGCCAAGTGGAACGCCGAAGCCGAGCGCCACCGCGCCGAGGGCCGCGACGCACAACGCGGCGCCGAGCGAGCGGAGGAAGGTGAGCATGCCGGTAGCGACGCCGAGATGGTGCTGGTCGGTGCCGTTCTGGACCGAGATGGTCAGCACCGGATAGCAGGTACCAAGCCCAATCCCGGCGACGATTGTGAGCACCTCGAAGACGACCAGCGAGTCCTGACCGGCCAGCAGGCCGAGCACGACAAAGCCCGCGATACAGAGCAGCATGCCGGGGATGGCGATGCGCTTGATCCGCTCCACCCTGGTGGTCAACCGGCCGCTGATCGCCGCGCCGACCGTGGTGCCGAGCAGGAAGCCCACCAGCGCGTAGCCGGACCCTGC
>JAEZBF010000315.1 GCA_023427545.1 Pseudomonadota bacterium | reverse complement strand
CTGTTCGCCATTTAAAGTGGTACGTGAGCTGGGTTCAGAACGTCGTGAGACAGTTCGGTCCCTATCTGCCGTGGGTGTTGGAATATTGAGAGGAGCTGTCCCTAGTACGAGAGGACCGGGATGGACGCACCTCTGGTGGACCTGTTGTGGCGCCAGCCGCATTGCAGGGTAGCTATGTGCGGACGGGATAACCGCTGAAAGCATCTAAGCGGGAAGCCTCCCTCAAAACTAGTATTCCCTTGAGAGCCGTGGAAGACCACCACGTTGATAGGCCGGATGTGGAAGCGCAGCAATGTGTGAAGCTGACCGGTACTAATAGCTCGATTGGCTTGATCGTTCTCATTAATCCATGCCCGCAGTGGCGGGTTGGCCGAGACGGTCAGAGACATCAGGATCCAAGCGATCCCAAACCCAAAACCAAAATTCACCCGAATGGACTTCGTCGACCTGGTGGCTATTGCGAAGGGCTCAGAACCCGATCCCATCCCGAACTCGACCGTTAAATCCTTCAGCGCCAATGGTACTAAGACTCAAGTCTTGGGAGAGTAGGTCACTGCCAGGTCTGCCAAGTCCATTCGGTCTCGATACGAACGAAGCTACACGAAACCCCGCTGCCGCAAGGCCGCGGGGTTTTTGTTTATCCGGCACCCTGCGCGTCGCGGGCTTCAGACTGAGCTCCGTCTGCTCGTCGAAGGAGCTGCCGCGCTCGAAGGAGCTCCCGCGCGAGATCAGCGCTGCATCTATCCAAGACGGTGAGCATCGCGTTCGGCCGTCGGGCATGCCGGCGCGCCGCAGCCTTCAATCCAAGCGGCGCCCCTTCGCCGATCTCTTGCATTCGCCAGCGGGACGCCTCCGATCGCGGCAGTTGGCGCCGTATGGCGCGTTAACTCACAGGAAATCCTCCTTTCAGAGCACGCGATCACGTACACGCGAACGCAACTTTAACTCGATCTTAATCGGCTGCCGCAGAATCGATGCATTGCATCCGTGTACTGATGCAAATCGCGCCGGATGAGTGAGGGCACCCATGTTCCGTGTAGCTACCGAGCCCACGTTTCTCTCGCGCCGTTCGGTTCTTGCCGGCGGCGCCGCACTGGTTGCCTCCGCAGCCGTAACGCCCGTGTTCGCGCGAAGCGTGTCGAGCTTCGTCGATGGGGTGTGGGCGGAGGCGCAGGGGAGGGGCGTGTCGCGCAAGGTGTTCACGGCTGCGATGGATGGCTTCAGCCCGCTCCAATCGGTCATGGCACTGACGAAGAAGCAGCCCGAGAGCGCGAACACTGCCGCCGAATACGTGACCAAGCGCGTCAACGACAAGCGGATCGTCACTGGCCGCGCCATGCGCAAGGAGTGGTCGCAGACGCTGTCTGCAGTTGCCAAGCGCTACGGCGTACAACCCGAAGCGGTGCTCGCGATCTGGGGCATCGAGACAAACTTCGGCGGTTACATGGGCGACACCAACACGGTCCATGCACTCGCCACTTTGGTCTATGGCGGCTATCGCGCCAGCTACTTCCGTGAGGAGCTCCTCACGTCACTTCAGGTGCTGGCCGGCGGGCATGTGCAGCCGCGCGATATGATCGGCTCCTGGGCGGGCGCCATGGGCCATCCCCAATTCATGCCGACGAGCTTCATGCGCTACGCCGTCGACTTCAAGGGCGATGGGCACAAGGACATCTGGAACTCCATACCCGATGCGCAGGCCTCAACCGCGAACTACCTACGCGAATTCGGCTGGAGGTTAGGTGAGACGTGGGGCTACGAGGTAAAGCTGCCAAAGAGCTTCAACTATGCGCAGGTCTGGAGCGAGACCAACCTGTCGCTCGGCGAGTGGGCTGCCCAGGGTGTGCGGCGCGCCAACGGCAAAGCCTTCCCGCGCGCCACTGATAGCGCCAAGGTGCTCATGCCGATGGGTGGACGGGGGCCGGTGTTCCTCGTGCTCCCGAACTTCGGCGTCATCAAGCGCTACAACAATTCCAACCTTTACGCGCTCGCCGTGGGTCACCTTGCGGATCGGATCATCGGCGGTGGCGATTTCGCTGTGGCGTGGCCAGAGGACAGCGCACTGACTTCGGACGGCCGAATGGAGGTCCAGAAGCTCCTGACGCGGAAGGGGTATTCGATCGGCGCGACGGACGGCGTTCTCGGTCCGAAGACCCGTGCTGCCGTTATGGACTGGCAGGCCCGCGCCGGCCTGCTGGCGGACGGCCACGTCGGGGGCAACCTCCTCGCCGCCCTCCGCGGCTGACATTCACCGCCGGTTCAGCCACTCCCCTGTAACTCCCCGCCAGCACAAGCTCGCGGGGAGGTCGAAATGCGCGCTCTGATTGCAGCCACGATAGTTTGTGGATTGGCGGGGGCCATTGCACCCGCCCACGCTGGCGACGCGGTGGTCGATGACGCGCTGTTCGGCGTCAACTCGGGTACCGGGCGCGCCGCGGCCTGCTTCATCCGTCACTACGACAAGGCCCACCTCAAAGCCCATCCCAAGCAGAACGTCACCGACATGGTTCTTATGGTCGATCGCTGGCCCGCGGAGGAGGGGGGAGGGTACTCGGCATCGATTGGGGTCGAGTTTCGTGGGCTGAACAAGCAGTTAAGGGTTTCGGGCACATGTAGTTCGGTCGAGGTCGGTACAGTGTCGCTCGGTTGCGGGATCGACTGCGCCGGCGGGATCATCGGGGTGAGGCTGCGCGATGCCGACACCGTGCTGGTCGACATTCCCGACGGGGCGCGGACGTGGGATCCGGAATCCGATTCCGACGACACGCCCGCGGAGGCGGCGTTCGGGAGCGACGACAAGACGTTCAAGCTGACCCGCACCGATCTTAAGGAGTGCGAACCCCTGGCCTATGACGAGGCGCTCAAGGCGCTCTTCGCCAACCATGGCTGAGCCCCGGGTCAGCAGGCGCGGCATCTTCCCGCGGCTTATCGCGGCAGCCGCAGCTGGCGGTGCGGCATTCTCGGCCAGGGCCGAGGAGCCTCAGCGGCCGCGGGTGGCCTATCACCTCTCGGACGTCGAGAAGGTCAAGTTCGCGCTGGGCAACATTGCCAACCACATCGAGGGCATGGGCGGTGCGGACAAGGTGGAGATCGTTCTTGTGGTCAACGGCCCGGCGCTGCTCGCCTTCCGCACATCGCGTGCCGATCCCGACCTGACGCGCCGGCTGCGCCGGGCGCAGACGGCAGGGGTCGTGCTGGAGGCCTGCGGCAATACGCTCGATGCCCAGAAACTCAGCCCGGCGGACCTGCTGCCCGGCTTCGTGCGAATCGACGAAGGCGGTGTCGTGCGCCTGCACCGGCTTCAGATGCAGGGCTACGCCTACATTCGTCCATAGAACTCAGGCGATCGGCCAGACCAGCAGCAGGCTCGGGACGGCAACGAGCACCACCAGGATCGAGAGCGGCAGGCCGAGCCTCCAGTAGTCGCCGAAGCGATAGCCGCCCGGCCCCATGACCAGCGTGTTGCACTGGTGGCCGATCGGGGTGAGGAAGTCGCAGCCGGCGCCGATTGCGACCGCCATCAGGAACGCCTCCGGCGCGTAGCCCAGGTCGGTTGCGAAAGCCGCCGCGATCGGGGCCATCACCAGCACCGTTGCCGCGTTGTTGAGGAACGGCGTCACCGCCATCGCCGCGACGAGGATCAGCGCAACCGCGCCCCAGGCCGGCAGGATCTGCGCGGTCATCGACAGCCAGTCGGCGAGGATATCTGTGCCGCCGGTCGTCCGCAGAGAGTCCGCCACCGGGATCAGTGCCGCGAGCATGATCAGGATCGGAGCATCGAGGTGCGAATAGACCTCCCGCAGCGGCAGCGCGCCGGTCAGCACCATGAGCACGGCCGCGGCAAAGAATGCGACCGCAACCGGCACCACCCCCAGTGCCGTCGCCGCCATGGCACCGAGGAGTATCACGAGCGGGATGGCGCCGTGGCGGATGGTGCCGAGCTTCAAGCCGCGTTCGACCAGCGGCAGGCAGTCCCACTCGCGCAGCAGCTCGGGCAGCGCCCGCAGGTTGCCCTGCAGCACGATGACGTCGCCGTTCTCGAACCGGATCTGGCCCAGCCGCTCTGTGAAGCGTTTGTTGCGGCGGGAGATGGCGAGCAGGCTCAGCCCGCTGCGGTCGAACAGGGCGAGCTCACGCACGGTGCGGCCGATGAGCCCGGAGCTGTTGCCGATCACCGCCTCGACCACGCCGATCTGGTCCTCGGGGTCTTCAGCGTCCCTATTGGAGAGCTGCAGGCGGCCCTGTGAAACGATCTTGTCGAGGCCTTCAGGCTCGCCCTCGAGCAGCAGCACATCGCCCACTCGGATCTGGGCATCGGGCAGGGGCGTGCGCCGCCGGCCGTTGGGACCAATGATGCCCAGCACCATCGCCTGTCCGCCGCCCAGCTTCTGGACGTCGCTGACGGTGCCATCGGCGACCCTGGAGTCCTCGGTGACGGCGGCCTCGGTGGTGTAGTTCTTGATCTTGATGGCTTCATCGAGCGTGCCGCCTTCACGCTCGCGCCTGGGAAGCAGCCAGTAGAAGAGGGCGAGGAAAGCCACGCCTACGACAGCGAGAACAACGCCGACCGGGGTGAAATCGAACATGTGGAACGGCACGCCGATCATCTGCTCGCGGACACGGGAAACGATGATGTTGGGCGAGGTTCCGACCTGGGTCATCAGGCCGCCGAGCAACGAGCCGAACGCCATCGGCATGAGGAACATCGAGGGGGAGACGCCGGAGCGGCGGGCCATCTGGAACGCAATCGGCATCATGATGGCCAACGCGCCGATGTTCTTGACGAAAGCGGAGAGCATCGTCACCGACGCCACCAGAATGAGCAGCTGCACGCGCGGCGTGCTGATCTCGGGCGCGTAGCGACGCAGCACACGATCGAGGATACCCGAGCGGGCGATCGCCGCGCTAACCACAAGCGCACTGCCAACGATGATCACGATGTCGTCGGAGAAGCCCGAAAAGGCAGCTTCGGGCGCAACGATGCCGGTCGCAAAAGCGGCCAGAAGCGCAAGCACCGCCACAAGATCGTAGCGCAGCCGGCCCCAAATGAACCCCGCCATCATCAGGGCGATGATGCCGAACGCCAGAAGCTGTGCCGTGGTCATGCCGATCCTCCACCCGCGGGCGACAACGCGCGACTTTCGAACGGGAGCCCGTAGCCCTGCTAGAAATATCGCCGCGAAGTGCGGGAACGATAGTCAGCCAACGGCAAGGTAGCAGCAGCGCCTTCAGCGCTCTTCCGGTTGGTCCCGCATCTGGCCGATCACTTCGGCTATAAGCTTTCCCGGCCTGGCCTCCTGCTGCATCTGCTCGAACGTGCATTGGGTTGGCGCCTTGTCGGGGCGCCAGCGCAGGAATTTCGTGCCATGGCGGAAGCGGCCGCCGGACACGTGATCGTAGGCAACTTCGATGACGAGCTCATGCAGCAGAGCCTCGTATTCGCCGGTGCGCTCGGTCGCCCAGCGGCTCGGCCCGCCGGGGGCATTACCGGTGAATCCCGGTCCGCCGCGCAGCGACTCGAGCTTTGCCGTCAGCTCCTTGCGTTCGCTGGGCGCAATTGTGGTGAACCCGACGTGGTCGAGCAGGCCGCCTTCGTTGTAGAGCCCCAGCAGCATGGAGCCGGCAAACTTGCTGTTGGTACCGTAGCGAAACCCGCCGACCACGCAGTCGGCAGAGCGAATGCGCTTGATCTTGAGCATGGTGCGTTCGCCGCTCTCGTAGACACCGTCGACCCGCTTCGCGACGACACCGTCTAGCGCTCCGCCGGCGCGGGCGAGCCATCGCTCCGCCTCGGCGAGGTCGCGTGTCATGGGCGAGAGGCGGAGGCCGCCCTGTTGGCCGGCCTTTGCGATGAAGCGTTCGAGAGCGGTTCGCCTGACGGTCAATGGCTGCTGCACCAGGCTTTCCCCGCCCGGTGCGACAAGCAGGTCGAAGGCGATCAGCAGCGCCGGCGTTTCGGATGCCAGCTTGCGGATGCGGCTTTCGGCCGGATGGAGCCGCAGCTGCAGGGCATCGAAGGAGATGGAGTCACCGACCGGGATGGCGAGCTCGCCATCGAGCACGAACTCGTCGCCGGGGAGGGCACGCACCATATCCGCGACCTCCGGGAAATAGCGGTGGAGCGGCTTGCCGGATTTCGCAAAGAGCCGGACCTGATCGCCCGACTTGAAGGCGAGGCAGCGAAAGCCATCCCATTTGGGCTCGAATTGCCAGCCATCATCGTCCGGCAGCGCGTCAACCGAGCGCGCCTCCATCGGCGCGATCGGGCTTTGGTCGCTGTCTGGTGCGATCTCCATGCCCGCTAAACGCGCTTGCGCTCGGAACGCTGCTGCCTCCTCGCGCGGCGCCGGGCCTTCACGCCCCGCCACCATTCCTCGACGACGAGCACGAGATAGACCAGCGGCCGGCGAAGGATGGGCACATCGATAGCCATGATCAGCAGCCCGAGCGGCAGCATCCAGATGCCGAGCAGCGGCAGGATCGAAAAAATCCCGCCAAGGATCAGCAGCACGCCAAGAGGAATGCGGATCAGCTGGCTCGAGGGGCGGCGCACCCAGTCGAGGAAACCTGCGGCATAAGGGGCGCGCAGCTTGAGCCGCTGGAACATGTGCTCGAACTGAGCGTCATCGGTGCGTGCCATTGCTCGAACTCCACCCCCCGCGGAATCGATATGGTGAGGAGCGGGTGGCACGCAAGCCACGCGCCGTTCGGCCGCATCCCGCAGGCCATATTATGACCGGCTTCTTCGTGCACGCCGGTGGCCTTCCCAGCCACTCGTCCGAATTGACCTATGTCCATGATTCGCCGTCTGCTTCTTGTCGCCCTGTCCCTCGTTGCGCTGGTTCTGCCGGCGAGCGCGCAGGTCACCATCTTCTCCCCATTCAACCTGCCTGGGACGATCGATGACGATGTCGTCAAGATCGGCGACAACGTGCCCTTCCAGGACGGCGGCAAGTTCAAGCTCGACGTTTATGCGCCCAAGAACCCCACCGGACCTGCGCCGGTCGTGATGTTCATCTATGGCGGGGCGTGGGCGGCCGGGGACAAGTTCGAGTACGAATTCGTCGGACGGGCGCTGGCGAGCCAGGGCTTCGTCACGGTGATCCCCGACTACCGGAAGTACCCCGAGGTGCAGTACCCGACGTTCCTCAACGACAACGCCGCGGCGGTGAAGTGGATCGAGGACAACATCTCCCGCTACGGCGGCGACACCAAGCGTTTCTTCCTCGCGGGCCACTCGGCCGGCGCCTACAACGCGGTGATGCTCGGAATGGACCGCTCGTTCCTGCGGGAATACGGCGTCACCATGCCGATCCGTGGGATCGCCGCGATTTCCGGCCCCTACGACTTCTACCCCTTCGAATACAACGAGGTCCGCAAGATCTTCGGCGTCGCCCCCAATCCAGAGGGGACGCAGCCGGTCAATCTCGTGCAGCCCGAGGAGCCGCCGATGCTGCTGATGAGCGGCACGACCGACCCCATCGTGCGGGTGCAGAACACCGAGCACCTGGCGCGCAAGCTCGCGGCGATGAACAACTGGGTCTCCGTGCGCTACTACGAGGGCTTTGGCCACCTCGAGCCGGTGATCGCGATGGGCGCGATGTGGCGCTGGCGCATCCCGGTGCTGCAGGACATCGTCAGCTTCTTCACCCAGTTCGGCGCGTTCCCCAGCGGCGCGCCGCGGCCCAACTATGTGCCCGAGCCGCCGGAAGGTCAGCCCGACATGAACGCAATCGTCGCCAAGCTCGACGCGATGCTGGCGCCGATCGACGGCGAGCAGGCCAAGGAGTAGCGGCTAAATCTCCACGCGCCTCAGCCGCTGCGCCACCGTCTCGCCGAGGCCGAACATGGTCTCGCGCAGGATGTCGCCGATCGCGAGCGTCGCCGCGGCGTAGAACTTGCGCGTGGCGGGGGCGCGGAGGAACTCGAGATAGGCCTCGAGCTCGTCATCGCTGAGGCTGGCGTAGGTGTAGGCGAGCACGGCCCGGGTGGCGTCGGTGAGGCTGGTCTTCATGCCGCTCAGCTGGCGCGCCACGTCGGCGTCGATCTCGCTCCAGGGCACCTCGATGTCGCCGGCCGCGGCGAGGCGCAGGCCCATCGCCATGCCGCGCAGCGACTCGCCCAGCATATCGAACATGATCTCGGCGCCGGTGAGCGCCATGAGCTCGCCGAGCTGGCCGCGGCGGTGCTCGGGCAGCCCGAGGTAGAGCACCTGGCCCTTGGCCACCACGCCGATCTGCGCGGCCGGCGAGATCGCCTGCGTCGCCGCCTCGAGCCCTGCGACTCGTACCCCCAGCGCCGAGGCGGAAAAGCCGCCGAGCCAGCCTATTTCGCCCGCATCGAGGGAGCCGCCGACGCTCAGGCCCAGGCGGTTCTCGAGCTCGGGCGCGTCGAAGGTTGCGACCGCCGCCGTTTCCCACGCGGCGAGGAAGCGCTCGTCGGCTATGCCTTGCAGCCGCGGCGAGGCGGCGAGCGAGCGGCCGAATCGCGCAAAGAGGCCCTGCAGCCCGAAGCGGGCCATCAGCTCGCTACTGATCGCGGCCGGCGGAGCCGTCAGGCTCGCCGGAACCGGTTCGACCGCCGCTGTCGGCTGCAGCCCGGAGGCACACAGCAATGCCGCCGCGACAAGTGCGCGTATCCCCATCGAAAGCCCCCGCTTCCGCGGCAGGCGCTGCGCGTCAGCCCGCGCAAATGCCGGCCGTCTGCCCCAAGCCTTGCCGGCTGCGACGCAAGCCGACATTAAGTAGTGTTGGACAGATTTGAGTGAGTGCCAAGATGAAATACACCCGCCTGGGCCGGACCGGCCTCGAAGTGTCGCGGATCTGCCTCGGCTGCATGTCGTTCGGCGATCCCAGCAAAGCGCGGCCCTGGGTGCTGGAGGAGGACTCCGCGCGCCCGCTGCTGCGCGCCGCATGGGAAGCGGGCATCAACTTCTACGACACGGCCAACGTCTATTCCGCCGGCACCAGCGAAGAGATCGTGGGCAAGGTGCTCAAGGAGCTGGCGACGCGCGACGAGCTGGTGATCGCGACCAAGGTCAACGGCGAGATGCGCAAGGGGCCGAACGGCCGTGGCCTCTCGCGCAAGGCGATCCTGTCGGAGATCGACCACTCGCTGCGGCGGCTGGGGACCGACTACGTCGACCTCTACCAGATCCACCGGTTCGATCCGAACGTGCCGATGGAGGAAACACTCGAGGCGCTCAACGACATCGTCCGCGCCGGCAAGGCCCGCTACATCGGCGCCTCGTCGATGTCGGCCTGGCAGTTCGCCCAGATGCTGGCGACCAGCGAAAGGCATGGCTGGGCGCGGTTCGTCTCGATGCAGAACCACCTCAACCTGCTCTACCGCGAGGAGGAGCGCGAGATGCTGCCGCTCTGCGAGGCGGAGGGGATCGGCGTCATCCCGTGGTCGCCGCTGGCCCGCGGGCGCCTGACCCGGCCGTGGAACACCAGCACGCACCGTGCCGAGACCGACGAGTTCGGCCGGGCGCTCTATGCCGACGACGATCCGAGCCGGCAAATCGTCGAGGCGGTGGCGCAGGTGGCGGCACGGCACGGGGTGCCGGCGGCGCAGGTCGCGACGGCCTGGGTGCTGCAGCTCGGGCCGGTGACGGCGCCGATCATCGGGGCAACCAAGGCGAGCCACGTCGAGGACGCAGTCAAGGCGGTGGAGCTGACGCTGAGCGCCGAAGACATCGCCGCGCTGGAAGGGCCCTATCCGCCCCGTGGCGTGGCCGGGTTCCAGCCTCGCGGGTTCAAGCGGGGCTAGGGGCCCGAGAGGGCGGTGGACAGCAGCGCGGCTGAATAGGCCATCAACCTTGCATCATGCTAAGCGCTCGCCATGAGCATTGCCGAGCAGACCGTAGTGCGCGGAGGCGACTGGAAGCGGCTGGCCGGCGGCCTGACGCTGTTCGACCGGCTGCTGGTGCTGGTCGCGATCTACTTCATCGCGCTGCGGCTCTGGTTCTCGTTCGCCGCCTTCCCCGTCGCCGACGAGGCGTATTACTGGCTATGGGGGCGGCATCCCGGCTTCTCGTACTTCGACCACCCGCCGCTCGCCGGCTGGCTGCAGGGGATCACGCACGCGATCTTCGGCACCAATCTGTTCGCGCTGCGGCTGCCCGCGCTGGTCTGTTTCGCCGTCGTGGTTCTGATCCTGCAGAAGGTCGCGGTGCGGGTGGCGGGGGCGGAGTGGCGGGGCATGTTCCTGCGCAGCCTGGTCGTCTACCTCGCCTCGCCGGTGTTCTTCTTTTTCGGCTCGGTGGTCTTCATCGACTACCTGCTGGTGGCCCTGATGATGGCGTCCGGGTACCTCTTCTTCTGCTATCTCGGCGACGTCGAGACGAAAGGGCAGGGGCGGCTTCGCGACCTCTTCGGCGCTGCCGTGCTGCTCGGGCTTGCCGGGCTCGCGAAGTACAATGCGGGATTCCTCGGCGTCGCCGTCGCCGGCGTCGTGCTGACCCGGCCCAAGTTGCGGCCGCTGCTGCGGGACTGGCCGATCTATGCCGCCGCCGCCATTGCAGTCGCCATGCAGGCGCCGGTGCTAGCCTGGAACCTGCAGCACGACTTCGCCTCGTTCGCATTCCGGGCCAACGACCCGCTTGGGGGCGGGGGCACCTTTACCGGCATCAATGTCGCCGGGATGAAGGCCTTCGTCGCCGACACCGGCGCGCTGCTGTCTTGGGCGCTGGTGCCGGTCATCATGCGCTTCTTCTGGAGCCGCCCCGATCCGGGCTTCGCGCAGGTCGGCAAGACCATCGCGATCTGGGTGTTCTGGCTCTCGAGCCTGACCTTCCTTTACATCTCCAACTACAGCTGGATCCAATGGTGGTGGAACACCGCCGCCTTCGTCCTGGTGATCCCGTTCTCGGGCCGGTACATCGGCCCGTTCCTGCTGACGCTCCACGTCGCCTGGGGCGGCTTCATCAACACGCTGATCCTGGTGAGCCTCGTCGTCGTGCCGCTCAGCGTCCTGATCGGGCGGGGCCCGTTCATGGAAACCGAGGCGGCCTACGGCTGGGACGAGATCACCGCTGCCGTGCGCGAGGTCGCATCCAGCCGCGACGCCGATTTCATCGCCACCAACCGCTATCAGTTCTCGAGCCAGCTCGCCTTCGCGCTCGATGATCCGGAGGTCACCGAAATCTCGCCGCGACGGGACGCGTTCGATGACTTGTTCGACGCTCCGGCCCACGCGGGCCAAAGCGCCGTCGTGGTGGTCGACGGCCGCGAGGACGTGACCTACTGGCGCAGCAAGTTCACAGCGATCGAGAAGATCAGGGACCTCGCCATCACCCGTTTGGGCTTCCCGATGCGCAGCTACGAGGTCTACTTCGCCAAGGGGTACATACCCTGAGCACGCTCGCCTTTGCCGGCCGCAGGGCTGAACGGCTAGCCTGGGAGGAGTGGCTGCTCGTTGCCGTATGCGGCTACTTCGTCGCGCTCAAGGTGCTCTACGGCTTCTTCGCGTTCCCGATCGCGGACGAGGCCTACTACTGGATGTGGGGGCAGCGCCCCGAGCTCTCCTATTTCGACCATCCACCATTGCAGGGATGGGTGCAGGGGCTCTCCCACGCCATCTTCGGGCAAAGTCTCTTTGCGCTGCGCTGGCCGACCTTCGCCGCCCTCGCTGTAGTGGCGTTCGTCTGCCTCAGGATCGCGCAGCGGATCGGTGGGGCAGGATGGCGGCTATTGTTCCTGCGCTCGCTGACGGTATTTCTCGCCTCGCCGCTGTTCGGCTTCTTCGGCTCGCTCGTCTTCCTCGACTACCTTCTGGTCGCGCTGATGACCGCGTCGGGATACCTCTTCTTCTGCTTTCTCTCGGACGTGGAGGAGGGGCGGCCCGGGCAGCTACGGGACCTCCTCGGAGCAGCGGTGCTCCTCGGGTTCGCCGGCCTGACCAAGTACAACGGCGCTTATCTCGGGCTCGCTGTTGCGGGCACCGTGCTCGTCCGCTCGGGGC
>JAEZBF010000304.1 GCA_023427545.1 Pseudomonadota bacterium | reverse complement strand
ACCATGCCGCCGGTGAGCCCGCCCACGCCGGCGCCGATCAGCGCGCCGACCCGGGGATCATTGCCGGTTGCCGCTGCCAGCACGCCGCCGGCGACCGCACCGCCGCCCGCGCCGATGAGGGCGCCTCCGGCGGTGTTCGATATCTGCGTCTGCCCGGTATAGGGATTGGTGGACGTGCAGGCGCTCAGCGCCAGGGCCGCGATGGCGGCAACGACGATCCCGGACTTCATGCGAGAGTTCCCCTCATAGGATGATGCGTGCTTTTCGGTGGGCATTGCGGCGGCTTGGTGATCGCTGCCCGGATCACCGCCTGATTTGCCCGCGATATTATCCGTGCGCCCAGCCGCCGTCGACCACGAAGTCCTGCCCCGAGATCATGCGGGAATCGTCCGCGGCGAGGAACAGCGCCATTCGTGCGATGTCGGCGGGGTAGACGCGTCCCCTGAGCGCCTGGCTATCGTCGATCAGCCGGCTCTCGGCCTCGCCGACCCAGTGGGTGAGCTGGCGCTCAGTCATGACCCAGCCCGGCACCAGCGTGTTGACGCGGATGCCGTGGCCGCCAAGCTCCTTGGCGAGGGATCGCGACATGCCGTGCATGGCCGCCTTGCTCGCCGTATAGGCAGCGAGCTGGGGCACCATGATCATCCAACTGATCGAGCCGAAGTTGATGATCGAGCCCTTGCCGGCGGCGATCATCCCCGGCGCGACGGCCTGGGCGGCAAAGAAGCTGTGCTTGAGGTTGACGGCGATGCGGTCGTCCCAGAACTCGGGCGTGACGTCCTCGAGCTTGTGGCGGAGGTCGTGGCCGGCGTTGTTGACCATGGCCAGCGCCGGCCCGTGCCGCTCGGCAAACGTGGCGATAACCTTCTGGTAGTCGAGCGTGCGGGTGATGTCGCATTCGGCAAAGCTCACGGTGTGACCTTCATCGCGCAGCTCGCGCTCGAGCTTCTCCCCTGCCTCCCGAGCAATATCGACGAACCCAACCCGGCTGCCCTGCCCCGCAAAGGCGCGCACGATGCCCTCGCCGATGCCCGACGCACCGCCGGAGATGACCACCGGCATGTCGCGCAGGCTCGGATAGACGGCGAAATTCTCAATCATGTCGGAGCTCCAGGTTGCGCCGCTCATAGCCGGGGCGCAGCGCAAGGGGCAAGAGACTGGTGCTCGTGGGGTGCCACGCCCTCGTGGTTCGTGGCTCGACAGGCTCGCCATGAGGGGCTCACGGTGAGCTTGTCGAAGCACGAGGTCCGGGCGCGCTCAAGTTCCCGCTCGATACGAGGGGGGTGCGCTCTTTTCCGCGAGAGCAGCCGCCTCTACTGAGACTGCGGCGTCACCGCCGGGAGCACTGTCCTGCCCAACGCTACGCGGCCGATGATGACCACCACGATCGTCGCGACAGCGGGGAAGACGAAGAGCTTGAGGATGTAGGCCACGGCGAGCGCGACCAGCAGGTTGAGCAGGCGCTCGGCCTGCTCGATGGCGCTGCCGACCGAGGCGATGCTCGATTGCACCTGCTCCAGCGTGCCGGCGCCGAACGAGCGCACGCTTTCGCTGATCTCCGCGCCGGCGGTACCGATCGAGCCGATCAGGCCGCCGATCTGGCCGGTGAGATATTGCCAGACGTTCTGATCCGCAGAAGCCGGCGAGGGCTCTTCAGGCGCGGGGACAGCATTGGGCTTGGCGACGATGCTGTCCTGCGACTGCTGGAAAGGCGCGGTGAGCGTCTGCAGCTCCTGCTCGGCCGTCGCGCTGCGGACGTACTCGTCGCCGGCCAGCGAGGAGATCGAATAGGCGCCGGGGATCACCACTGCTCCCATCAGGCCGATGAGCAGCAGAGCGCGCGATGTTGCGCGCACGCGAAAGGTAAGCCGCCCCGGTGCAGGTCCACTGGCCCACAGGGCCAGGAGGCCGGCCGCTACGGCAACGGCGGCGGCGGACCAGGATCCGAGCACCGGGATCAACACCGCGAGGACGCCGGAGGCAATCATCAAGGCGAAGACCAGGTTCGCCATGCGCTCGATCGTATCGATTACCGGGGTCACCAGTTGGCCCGGGCTGCCCTCGAAGTTCACCACCGCGACCCCGGCGCTGAAGTTGGCGTCGGCGGCCATCGTCAGCACGCCCTTGAGCACCCGCAGGCTGGTGTAGACCACCGTCATGCCGATGGTGACATCGCGGTTGAACGCGCTGCTGGTTTCGATCAGTGGGTTCGGCACGACCTTGACGGCCGCGAGGCCGGCAATGATCGCGATGACCGCAAAGAACAGGCGCAGCCGCATCATCGGTCCTCCGCCGTGCCCGGCAGATTGTCAGGAGAAAGCGGCGCGCGGAGTACCGTCAGGCCGCTTCGTCCTCGCGCGCCTTCCTGCGGCCGCTCGGCGGCAGGTCCATCGCCTCGACGCGTTCGAGCAGCGACATGATCTTGTCGACGTTGTCGATGTGGCGCTTCTCCATCGAGAAGTTCAGCGTCACGTACTCGCGGCTGGGGCAGAAGGTGCAGATGTTGGCGCCGAAGTGCCAGGCGCCGCAGTAGATCGGCTCCATCATCCCGTCGGTCATCGGCCCGTAGGTGCGGTGCGGCGGCACCAGGGTCAGGACGATGTTGTTGCCCGGCGGATTAAAGCGCCAGAAGCGCCGCCCCGGCAGTGCGCCGCCCGTGGTGCGGTGAAGCCAGCGCAGGGTCGAGAACATCGAGTTGATCATCACCTGGAACTTGGTGATGTCCTTCT
>JAEZBF010000301.1 GCA_023427545.1 Pseudomonadota bacterium | reverse complement strand
GGATCGAGTGGGCGACGTTGATCGCCTCGATGGTGAAAGGCCCGAGCGTGAAGGGCTGGCGCACCCTCATCGGTACGACGTCGACGTTGTCGGCGATGTTGTCGGAGGCGCGCTTGGCGGCGAGCATGGCGGCGGTGAAGGCGGTGGCGTAGACCGGCTTGTCGAAGGTGGGCCACAGGTCGAGGACGGCGCCGTAGTGGTCTTCGTGGCTATGGGTCAGGATCAGCGCGAGCACGTCGTTGGCGCGATCCTCGAGGAAGGCGGGATCGGCCATGATGAGCTCGACCCCCATGTGGTGCGGGCGCCCGAAGGTGACGCCGCAATCGACCACGATCCACTTGCGGTCGTGCTCGGGGCCATAGCCGTAGGCGGCCATGTTCATGCCGATCTCGCCGAGGCCGCCAAGCGGCACGAAGACCAGTTCGGGTCCGCGGCTCATACGGCAGGTTCTCCTGAAGTTGCGAGGGGGAAGACATCACCGGCGCTGACCAGGCGGCGACCCGTGGGCGTGGCGGCAATCAGCCGGCCGGCGGGATCGACGCCTTCGAACAGCCCCTCGAAGCTGTCCTCAAGCGTGGCGACGCGGAGCGGCTGGCCGAGTCCGTAGGCGGCGGCGAGCCAGTCATGACGGATAGCGTCGAAGTGGTCGCCCCGGTTCCATTGCGCGAGTCGCTGCACGACCGCGTCGGAGAGGGCAGTGAAAAGGCGGTCGCGGTCGAGCTGGTAGCCGGCAGCGCGCAGATGCGTCGCCCTGTGGGTGGTGCCCTCGGGGTGCGAGACGATGTTGACGCCGAACCCGGCGACGACGAAGGCGCTGCCACCCGCCTGCCCGCCTTCGAGCAAGAGGCCGGCGCTCTTGCAGCCCTCCACCATGAGGTCGTTGGGCCACTTGAGGGCAATGGCGTCAGAGGCGCTGAGCCCGGCGGCCGCGAGAACGGCATCGCGCAGCGCGAGGGACATGACGAAGGAGAGCTCGGCGATGTGGGCCGTCGGCGAGGGATCGGACGGCAGCAGCGAGGCGTAGAGATTACCGGGTGGCGAGACCCAGTGACGGGCATTGCGGCCGCGGCCCTGCACCTGGGTGTCGGCAACGAGCCAGAGCGGACCGCGTTCCCCTGCCCGCGCCCGCTCGAGCAGCGTGGCGTTGGTGGACGCGATCTCGATCACCTGTTCGAGCCGGTGACCGGCTGCGACAGCGCCGGGGCCGAGAGCAGGCAATCAGAACAGGCTTTCCGCTGCCGCCCGGGCGATAGCCGCGAGCGGCGCGCCGGCGGTTGCAAAATAGCTGACGACGAAGAAGCCCGAGAGCGCCATCACCGCGGTAAGCTCGCCCGGAATGGCGGCGAACTCGCGCACCGCCGGATCGAAGTACATGAGCTTGACGATGCGCAGGTAGTAGAAGGCGCTCACCGCGCTGGCGAGCACGCCAATCACCGCCAGGACGTAGAGGTTGGCCTCCATCGCCGCGAGGAAGACGTGCCACTTGGCAAAGAAGCCGGCGAGCGGCGGCAGGCCGACCAGCGAGAACATCAGGATCGCGAGCATGCCGGCAACGAACGGCCGCTTCTGGGCCAGCCCCGCGAGCTCGTTGATGTCGTCGACGGCACCATCGGTGGTGCGGATCGCCAGCATGCAGGCGAAGATGCCCAGCGTCATAGCGAGGTAGATCGCCATGTAGATGGCGACGCCCTCGACGCCCACCGCATTGCCGGCCGAGAGCCCCACCAGCGCGAAGCCGACGTGGCCGATCGACGAATAGGCGATGAGGCGCTTGAAGCTGCGCTGACCGATTGCGGCGAAGGCGGCGAGCACCATCGAGGCGATCGAGAGGAAAATGACGATCTGCTGCCAATCGTGCGTGATCGGCTCAAAGGTCTGCGCGACGATGCGCACGAACAGCGCGACTGCCGCCACCTTGGGCGCCGAGGCGAAGAAGGCGGTGACCGGCGTCGGCGCGCCCTCGTAGACGTCCGGCGTCCACATGTGGAACGGCACCGCCGAGATCTTGAAGGCGACGCCGGCGAGCAGGAAGACCATGCCGAAGATCAGCCCGATCGAGCGCTGGTCGCCGCCCATGGCGATGACGTTGGCGATTTCGTTGAGCTGGGTCTGGCCGGTGAAGCCGTAAACCAGCGACGCGCCATAGAGCAGCATGCCGGAGCTGAGGGCGCCAAGGACGAAGTACTTGAGGCCGGCTTCGGCAGCGCGCGGGCTGTCGCGGTTGAAGGCGGCAACGACGTAGAGCGCGAGCGAATGCAGCTCGAGACCGACGTAGAGGGTGATAAGGTCGTAGGCCGAGACCATGACCATGGCCCCGAGCGCCGAGAGCATGACGAGGATCGCGTACTCGAACTTGTCGAGGCCATTCTCGCGGGCGGTCGACAGCGACATCAGGAGTGCGACCGCGGAGCCGACGAGGATCAGCGCCTTCATGTAGCGGGCGAACTCGTCGGAGATGAAGCCGCCGTTGAAGAGAACGCCGTCCTCCGGCCGGGCGACGACCATCACCGCCAGTCCGAGCATGAAGACGATGCACACGGCGGTGAGGGTGACCGAGTGCTCGCGGCGCAGGAAAAGCACGCCCGCGAGCAGCACGACGACCGCGCCGAGGGCGAGGACGATTTCGGGATAGGCCGGCGCGAGGGCGGCGAATGTGGTGAGATCGGAATACATCGCCCGCTCCTACTCCGCCGCCGCGACGAGCGTCGCGCCGCCTGCGGTTCCTACCGCGCCCTGGTATTGCTCCACCACGGCGTTGACCGAGGCCGCCATCGCGTCAAGCGCCGGCGCCGGATAGAACCCGAAGATCAGCGTGAGGACGAGGAGCGGGGCCAGCACCAGCACCTCGCGGGGGCTGAGATCGAGCATGCCGCGAAGGTTCGGTTTCTCGAGCTTGCCGAAGATCACCCGGCGATACAGCCAGAGCGCGTAGCAGGCTGAGAAGATCACGCCGAACGCCGCGCCGAACGCCACCCAGGTGTTGACCTGGAAAACCGCCAGCATGGTCAGGAATTCGCCGACGAAGCCCGAGGTGCCCGGCAGGCCGACATTGGCCATGGTGAAGAGCATGAA
>JAEZBF010000291.1 GCA_023427545.1 Pseudomonadota bacterium | reverse complement strand
GTACTCGAGACGTTGAAGCCCGCTAGATGGGCATCCCCCGAGACTGGCGCGCTCAGCGACACATCGTAGCCGGCAGCGAATGCATCGTGGGCAACGGCGGTGTCGATCCGCGCGTTGTCGCCGGCGGTGTACTGATCGCCGCCGAACGCGAGTCTGGCTTCGTCGGCGCTGGCCCCTGCGATCGGCAGGGCGGCAAGTGCAGCCGTCGTCAACATTATAACAAGACGCTTCATCTGAGCTCTCCCTGTTCGAATGTGCTAGCCTGCAACCGTGCCAGCATGCACAACTTGATGCTGGTCAAACCGTGGTGGTCTTGGCCCCCGGCCTTAGCGGGAGGTGGATCTCGACACCCGCCTCGGCCAAGAGCTGCCCCGGGGCTGGATGACAAAACCAATCGGCAGGTTGGGCACCCCGCTCAAGGGCCTGCTGGCGTAGGTGCTCGTAAGTCCTCAGAATGGCGCGGATGCCCGGCGCCGTGGCTCTGGCCGAAAGTTCGGGTCCCTGAGGAAGCCGTCCAGCCGGAATCCGTTCGGGCCGGTATCGCCGCTCATGGCCGCCACAGGCACACCCACTTCGACTGTGATCGTTCCCGGGCGCCGGTTGCGGTAGACCACAACCACTCCAGCCGGCGCGCGGCTTTCGAAATTGGCTCCTCGAGCCGCCAGGGCTGCGAGTGCGTCCTGAATGCCGGCGGCCACCGACGCCGTATGGTCTGGCAGTAGCGGGTGGCGAATAGCATTTCGCGATCCCACGGCTCTCGCACGTCCAATTGACTTGTGACGCTGTTGACGCCTGCGATTTCCCTCACCTTTTGTTCGCAGCCGGCTCGCGCAGCCTCGCTGGCGACCGTGCCGCTGAGGACCACGTCTCCGTTGTCCACCTCCGCAACTATCTCGGGGGGTTTCCCCTGCGTTGCTGTCCAGAGCGCGACCTGGACGCACTCGCGAAGGTTGTCGTCAACTGAGATGTTCCCGACGAATGGTTCGCCTTGGCAGGACGGAAAGGGTGTCGGCAGCTGCGGGGTGGCAGGTTTGCTGGTTGAGGCTTGCATGACCTAGTGCTCCCAGGTTGTCCGAGACGTTAGCCAATGCAGCGACGAGGGCGTTGATTCAGGTCAAGCGATGGGGATTGCGTTGGCTGAAATTGGCGACATGCCCTCGGAGCTCCTTGCAATGGGCCGACCGAACCCCCTCCCCACTCTTGCCGCTGTCGGGCTCGCCGGCGCCGCCCTATTCGCCATACGAGCTTACCGCCGGGACATGGCACGTGAGCGAAAGAAACTCGCAGAACTCGGCACCGCCTTTGCCGAAACTCCTGCCGGAGAAATTGAGTATCGAAGCGACGGCACCGGGCCGCCGGTGCTCGTACTTCACGGGATCTGGGGCGGGAGCGACCAAGGATTGATCAACGTCGGCGGCATCCTCGACGAGAGTATTCGCAGGATCGTTGTTTCGCGCTTTGGCTATCTGCGCTCGCCGATGCCAAACAATCCCACTGTCGTAAAGCAGGCCAACCTCTTCGCCGCCTTGCTCGACCATCTCGGCTTAGCACGGACGGCGATCATTGCTCATTCCGCCGGCACCACCTCAGCGCTGCAGTTTGCGATACGCTATCCCGACCGTGTGAGCGCACTTGTGCTGGTCTCGCCCAATGCTCCGGGCCCCGTCGACCTCGTGCCGCCGCCCCCATTAGTCGGCGCCGCCATCTTTCGTGCGTCGTTCGTATTCTGGCTGCTGGTCAGCTTCCTTCCCAAGGCGCTTCACGCCCTGATGGGCGTGCCGCGCGGCCTGCAGCTGTCGGATGCCGACAAAGCCTTCATCGCTCGCATGGCGCGCTCAATCCTGCCCTCCTCCGCGCGAGCAGAGGGGGCCCTTTTTGACGCTTACGTAGGCAATCCGGCCGTGGAATTTTTGCCGCTTGAGCAAGTGCGTGCTCCGACTCTGGTGGTGGCGGCGCAGGACGATCCGCTGGCGCTCTTTGCCAACAGCGCGGCACTGGCGAGGAGTATCCCAGGTGCGGAGCTGCTTTCTGTCGAGCGTGGCGGCCACATGCTGCTCGGCCAAGCCGGCCTTGTCGAACCCCGCATCAGGGCGTTCCTGCGGCGGTCCGGCGGTACGGTTTGAGACACATCAAGCCACGCGACGGCTCGTTAGGCTCTGGTGCTCATCTCAACCATGGAGATGACGATGAGCGAAGACATCAAGACCGCTTGGAAGTCCCTTACCGAAGAAGTCGAGGTCGCTGGCCACCAGCTGGTCGGCGAGGTGAACCGGCTGCTGGCCGAAGGCAACGTTCGCAAGCTGGTGATCCGGTCCGAGAATGGCGACGTGATGCTGTCGCTGCCCCTTACCGGCGGTGCGCTGGCGGGAGGAATCGTCGCGCTGGCCGCGCCTTGGCTGGTGGTGATCGGCGCGATTGCGGGGCTCGCCGCAAAGGTGAAGCTCGAGGTGGTTCGCAACCCGCCGAGTGATGACACCTCCGCGGGTTCCGGACCGACTCCCCAGGCATGAAGACGCCGAAGAATATGGTCGGGCCGCAAGCAAGGCCGACGCCCCAATCTTGGGATTGCGCAGTGTTCGCGGGAACACTCGCCTGCGCAAGCTGTCGCGAGACCGCTGAGCACGAGGGAGCAGTGCAATGACGACTATTTCTCACATCGAGCTTGAGCTTGCGCGCGAGCCGGGACATCCGCTAGGCGACCGTGATCATGCGTATCAATCTCTACTTGCCGTTGCAGGCCGATGGCCGTATCGACGCGGTGGCATGGCGCAAGCACCAGGACTCTTGCCGCGTGCGGCGCCTGCGCCCAAACGAGCAGGAGGCCAGGGGCAGGATCGTACACGGTCCCGGCGGTCGCTGGATTTTCGACTACACCGCAGAAGCGGACCGGGACGACGAGGTCGGCTTCCGCTTGGCCGAAGAGCGCTTCGTTCGCGGCGAGTACCTGTCGATCCGCGAAGACGACGGCAAGACTCACGTGTTTCAGGTCGTCGCCGTCCGACCGACCTGATTGTCATCGCAGTTCGCCCATGCTGAGAAATCTAGGCTCGACCTGATGCTTCGGCCGGCCCGCGCTCTTGTCATCACCGCCTCTAGCGCAACGCCCGCGGCAAGCCCCGCGAGGCTGGAACCTGAGCCAAAGCGGCAGGGGACGAAATTCCGGTCGGGAGACTAGGGGGGCTACTTAGGGCCACTCCGTGTCCCAATGACCTCGCGCACGGCAGTGCACTGGGCATTGCCAAGGATGGGCATCTGAACCACGTAATCGACGCTGCCAAGCAACCATGGTTGAGGGGTGCCGGCGAGCAGAACCACCGAGGTGGAACGGCACAGCGAAAGCACCGAGTCGGGGCGCACCCCCTTGGCGGCTTTGTGATCGAGCACGACGAGGTCATACCCGCGGGCTGAATCCGGGCCGATGAGATCCGCGTGGGAGGTCACCACGAACCCTTCTGCCTCCAGAGCGAAAGCAAGCGAACGGCGAAGGTCTGCGACCGGTGATACGATGAGCACCCGCCTGGGCGCTGCATCGATGTTGGCGAGGTTTGAAATTGTCGACATTTCCACGTTCAAGACACACCAACCCTGCGGTTCAGCGCTGCCCGCACGGACACGCGCAGACCACCTTGGCACGGTTGCGACGCGTTGAATTGAGGCGGATCAAACGCTGAAGGCCGGAGGCCCTAGGTCAGGCCACCGATGTCCATGACCATTCGCACCAGGTCAGGGAGGCTGCGTGCCTGCATCTTGGACATCAACCCCGCACGGTAGACCTCCACGGTGCGGGGGCTGATCCCGAGCTCGAACGCGATCACCTTGTTGGGTTGACCTGCGACCACACCCTTGAGCACCTGCTGCTCGCGCTCGCTCAGGGTGCTCAGTCGCTCTCGCGTTGCGTCCAGCGCTGCCTCGTTCTTGATCTGGCTGGCGGCGATCTCGACGACCCGGCCGATGGACTCGAGAAGAACCGCATCGCTGAACGGCTTCTCGATGAAGTCCAATGCGCCATTCTTCATGGCCTCGACAGCCATCTGCACGTCGCCGTGGCCGGTGATCACGATGGCGGGCAGCATGTGCCCGGCCTGTCCCAGGCGGCGCAGGAGCTCGACACCGGTCATGTCCGGCATGCGCAGGTCGGTGATGAGGCAGCCGTTGCGTATCCCGGCAGCGTGCTCGAGGAAGGCGGTAGCAGAGGCGTGCGTGCGCGCGGCAAACCCCGAGGTGGTCAGCAGGAAGGCCAGTGAACTGCGCACCGACTCCTCGTCGTCGACGATGTGGACGACGATATCAGGCGTGCTCATCGAACTCCTCCGGGATGGCGGGAAGAGTGAACGCAAATGTGGTTCCCCCCTCGGGGTTCTGCCGGGCTGAAATCTCGCCGCCGTGGGACTCGATGATGCGCTTGCTGATCGAGAGCCCGATCCCCATGCCACCCGGCTTGGAGGTTACGAACGGCTGGAACAGGCGAGACGTGATCT
>JAEZBF010000206.1 GCA_023427545.1 Pseudomonadota bacterium | reverse complement strand
CCGGCCCACTCCGAGTGGTACCGGACCATCGTGTCGGTCGGGACGTGGACGATGTTGGCCTTCACCCCTAGACCTTCTGCGATCGTCGAGTAGATGGCATCCCAAGTGTAGCCGCGGCTAGACGTGATGTGAAAATCCTCACCCAACGCTTCACGCTTGCCGAACACCCCGATGAACGGCACGGCGAAGTCCTCTGACCGCGTCAGGGTCCACGGCGTGGTGCCGTCGCCGGACACCAGCACCGGTTTACCCGCAAGCATGCGGTGGCCGATGACGTCTCCCTCGTTCATCATCGTCGGCAGCCCAGTGCGCACCGTGTGGCTCGGGCGCACGATCGTCCACGGCAGGTTGGCAGCGCCAGGGAGCATACCTTCGCAGGCGATCTTGGCCTGGCTGTACGGCCAGTAGGGGTTCACCGCCGGGGTTTGCTCGGTGATCACGTAGTGCCTGGCCGGCTTCTCGTAGACGGAGGCCGAAGAAATGAAGATGTATTGCCCGGTGTTGCCCGCAAACGTCGCGATGTCCTGGGCCATCTGGTCCGGCGTGAAGACCATGAACTGCGCCACGACGTCGAACTTGCGCCGGCCGAGTTCCCCATAGGCAGCCACATCCTTCATGTCGCCGACGATCGATTCAACGCCGGCCGGAAGCGGTGCCTCGGTGCGCCCACGGTTGAACACCGCAACCTTGTGCCCGGCGGCAATCGCGCGCTCTACGCAAGGCAGCGAGATCTGACCCGTACCACCGATGAAAAGAACGCTGGCCATGAGACCCCCTGCTCAACCCTTCACGGGCGAAAAATACTCGTCGAACCAGGTGCCCGGCGCCATCGTCGCCTTGCGTGCCGCTTCGTCCTCGGCCTCGAGCTCGGGCGTGATCACCGGCGTGTGGCCGTCCTGCGGGACGTAGCCGATCACCTGCCGCGTCTGCTCGATGTCCCAGCGCATGCCGGGATTGTATGATTCGAGGTTCAGTACGGCGAACGGCACATTCTCAGCCTCGATCGCCTTCTCCATCGCCTGGTTCATGTCGCGGTTCGAGAGCCACATCGTCTGGCCCCAGGTTCCGATGCGCATGTGGGGCCCCGGCACGTTCTCGCCGCGCTGGAAGTAGCCGATGCGGAACGCGATAAAGGAGATGCCCGTCTCCTCCGCGAAGGCGCGGCCGAGGAACTCGCCGAAGAGCTTGGAGATGGCATAGGGGCTGAGCGGCGCCGGCGGCATCTCTGTGGTGATTGGTCCTTCACCGAACCGATAGCCCAGCGCGACCTGGACGCTGCTAGCGAAAATCACACGCCGAACCTTGGCCTCCCGGGCCGCCCGCAGGACGTGCTGGGTGGCCATGATGTTGGCGCCTGAGACATCGGCCCAACTCGCCTGCCCGCGCGGATCGGCTGCGAGGTGGATCACGGTATCAACGCTGTCGAAATGCCGCGCCCAGTTGCGGTCCCAAACCGCAAGATCAGCGGTGAGGATATGGTCGCCAGGCGATCGATCCAGCAGCCGCAGCCTGTGCCCGAGCGATCCCAGGTGCGCCGCAACCTTGCTGCCGATATTGCCGGCAGCGCCGGTGATGAGGATGGTTCGTGGCAAGTCCCCTCCCCGCCGCCCTACGTTAGGCGATCAGTGGCCTTCGAAGTCGATCAGCTTATAGACGGAAACGCCCATCGCGCGCAGCCTGTCCGCCCCACCCAGATCAAAGAGATCGATAATGAAGCAGGCGTCGCTCACCTCCGCGCCGGTGCGCCGCAGCAGCTGCGTCGCGGCAATGGCTGTCCCGCCGGTGGCGATGAGGTCGTCGCAGAGTACCACCTTATGCGAGGGCAGCAGCACGTCGTCGTGGATCTCGATGGTGTCGGCGCCATACTCGAGCGCGTAGTTCTGCCCGATCGTGTTGCCGGGCAGCTTGCCCTTCTTGCGCACCGGGATGAACCCCGCCTCCAGCTCAATCGCCAACGCCGCCCCGAAAATGAAACCCCGCGCCTCGATGCCGGCGACGTGGGTCACCCCGGCACCCCGATAGGGCTCAGCCAGCTGTTTGATGCTCTGCCGGAAGCCCTCGGCGTGCTCGATCAGCGTCGTGATGTCCCGAAAGAGGATACCCGCCTTTGGGTAGTCCGGGATCGAGCGGATGAGCGTGGTGAGATCGAGCATGGGGCGACACCGGAAGAGGCGTTATTCCTTAGCGCGGGCTCACGCGGCCGTCATTCCTGCTCGAGCGGGAATCTCAGTTTTCTGGAGGCCGAAGACTGAACCAGCTGCGCTACTGCACCAGGCTGCGCGGGATAATCTTGCGCGCGAGAACGCCGGCCGAAAAGGCCGTGCGCCGGGCGGCCACGATCGCAGCTTCCCGCGCCTGCGGGTTGTCGATCACAGCGCGCACGCCGGCCCGAACCAGCGGATGTCGCGCGACGGCAACTCCAACCGTCACTGCAGTGAGCGCAAGCTTCACAACCGGCATCGCAAATCCTCCGTCTCCACACCCCGAATATCAATGGTTCGCCAGCGCGACGCAAGTGGTGCGCAGGCTTGTGAACCCGCCGAGGGCACCTCGGGCAACAACGATGCGGAAGAGATTGGCGCGTAAGGTGGCCGTCACAGGTCAATTGAACCAGGAGGTACTCGCGTCATGAAACTCGGCTTGATCGGCGCCGCAGTCGCGGCAGTGGTTGCACTCTTTGTGATCTTCGGCAGCTTCTACACCGTGGACCAGGGCGAGGAGGCGGTCCTGATCACTACCGGCGCCGTCTCGAGCGTCGAAGGCCCTGGACTGCACTTCAAGCTGCCCTTCGTCCAGAGCATCCGGCGCGTCTCGACCCAGTCGCACGTCGAGGACTTCGACGCTATGGAGAGCTACAGCCGCGACCAGCAGCCGGCTGCAATCGACATCTCGGTGACTTACCGGGTGCCACCGGGATCGTCCGATGAGCTCTATGCCGAATACGGCACGTTCGAAACGATGGTGGGCCGGCTGATCCAGCAGCGCCTGCCCGCGATCTTCAAGAACGTCTTCGGCCAGTACGACGCGCTCAGCGCCATCCAGCAGCGGGCCAAGCTCAATTCCGACGCGCTCGCAGCCTTGCAGGAGGGCATTACCGGCCCGGTGGTCATCGAGAGCGTCCAGATCAAGGACATCAAGTTCTCCCCGGCCTACGAAGCTGCGATCGAAGCCAAGCAGACCGCGACAGTCGAGGTTCAGCGCCGGCAGCAGGAACTGGCCCAGCAGAAGATCGAGGCGGAGATCACCGTGACCAAGGCGCAGGCCCAGGCCGACAGCCAAGTGGCGGCGGCCAAGGCGCAGGCCCAGGCGACGGAGCTGGCCGGCTTGGCTGAAGCCAGCGCCATCAAGGCCAAAGGAGATGCCCTCAGGCAAAACCCGGAGCTGATCGCGTTGACGCAGGCCGAGCGCTGGAACGGCCAGCTGCCCTACACCATGGTGCCGGGCGGAGCTCTGCCATTCCTCAATCTCGGCAATTCCCCTGCCCCGGCCCAGTAGCGGCAACGCACAAAAGGAAAGGGCCCCGCAGGGGGCCCTCAAATTCTAGTGCACCTCGCTCCGTGGCGCCGTTCGCGCAACATCCTTGGGATCCGGATTGTGGTGGTGGATCGGCCGCCACAGGCGATCCTTCACGACCCACATCAGCCCCGCGAAGAGGAACAGGAACAGGATGACCCGGAAGCCGTCTTCCTTGCGCTCGACCAGGTGCGGCTCTGCCACCCACATCAGGAACGCAGAGACGTCGCGGGCATACTGATCGGCGGTCTGCGGGACCCCTTCGCCGTAGGGGACAACCCCATCGGCGAGCGGCGGTGGCATGCCGATCGCGTGGCCCGGGAAGACATCGTTGTAGTACTTGCCCTCCGGCACCGTCGCGCCTTCCGGGGGCTCATCGCGATAGCCGAGCAGGAGGGCATGAATGTAATCGGGCCCGCCCTCGGCGTAAGCGGTGAAGTAGTTGAACACCCAGTTCGGGAAAGGATCGGTGATCCCGCGGGCTTTAGCCATAACCGAAAGGTCGGGCGGCACGACACCGTCGAACGCCGCGCGGGCGTCAGCGTCGGATGGGAACGGGTTTGGCCAGTGATCCGCCGGGACGCCCTTGCGGGCACCGCCCTCGGCCTCCGGATCCGCGATGTCGTATTCCGCCGCGAGGGCCTTAACCTGTCCCTCGGTGAACTGCGGCCCCCCGTGCTCCTCGAGATTGCGGAAGGCCAGCAGCCGCGCACCGTGGCAGGAGGCGCAGACCGTGCGGAACACCTGGAATCCGCGCTGCAGCTGCTCGACATCGAACTTGCCGAACGGGCCGGCGAAGGTCCAGCTCTGCTTCTCGATCGAGATGTTGTGCGAGGATTCCTGTGCCGCGGCAGGTGCGCAGACCAGGACAGCCGAAAGGAACGCCGCGGCGAAGCCGGTTTTGAGCATCAGGGGCAGCCTTATGGTCACGGATGAGCCTTGAGCACGGCTTCCGAGATCGAAACGGGCAGCGGCCGGGGACGCTCGAAGCGGGGCAGCAGCGGCAGCACGATCAGGAAGTAGATGAAGTAGTACGCGGTGCAGATCTTGGCGAGCAGCACGTAGATGCCCTCCGCCGGCTGCGCCCCCAGGTACATCAGCCCAAGGAAGTTGATGACGAAGAGCCAGTAGAACGGCTGGAACAGCGGGCGGAAGCTGCCGGAGCGCACCGGCGAGCGATCGAGCCACGGCACGAAGAACAGGATCAGGATAGATCCGGCGAAGAAGATCACCCCGCCAAGCCGGCTGTCGATGAATAGGATGTTGAAGTCGATGGCGCGCAGGATCGCGTAGAACGGCAGGAAGTACCATTCGGGAACGATGTGCGCGGGCGTCACCTGGCTGTTTGCCATGACGTAGTTGTCGGGGTGCCCCAGGATGTCGGGGACGAAGTAGACGAACCACGCCATCGGGATGAGGAACACGATAACCGCGAACAGGTCCTTCATCGTGTAGTACGGATGGAACGCCACGGTGTCGCGGCTGTCCTTTACCTCTACGCCGACGGGGTTGTTGTTGCCCGGCACGTGCAGCGCCCAGATGTGGAGAACGACCACGGCGGCGACAATAAATGGCAGCAAATAGTGCAGCGAGAAGAAGCGGTTAAGCGTTGCGTTGTCGACCGCGAACCCACCGCGCAACAGCTGCAGGATCGGATCGCCGACAACCGGGATCGCCGCAAAGATGTTGGTGATCACAGTGGCGGCCCAGAAGCTCATCTGGCCCCACGGCAGCACGTAGCCCATGAAGGCTGTGGCCATCACGAGAAGGAAGATGAT
>JAEZBF010000203.1 GCA_023427545.1 Pseudomonadota bacterium | reverse complement strand
TCGCGCCTGCAAGAAGTCCTTGCGCCCCTGCTTCCTCATAGCCCGTGGTGCCGTTGATCTGGCCAGCGAGAAAAAGCCCTGGCACCGCCCTAAGCTCAAGTGTTGGACGCAGCTCGCGCGGGTCCACATGATCGTACTCGATGGCGTACCCCGGCCGCACGATGCGCACGTTCCCAAGCCCCGGCATCGACCTGAGAAACGGCTCCTGGACATCAGCGGGCAGGGAGGTGGACAGCCCGTTCGGGTAGATCGTGGTATCGTCAAGCCCTTCCGGCTCAAGGAAAACCTGGTGACTGTCACGGTCGGCGAACCGGACGATCTTGTCCTCGATGGAAGGGCAATACCGCGGACCGCGACTCTGGATGCGGCCCGAGTACATCGCCGAGCGATGAATATTGTCGGCAATGATCCGGTGCGTCTCCGCCGTCGTCCTTGTAATGTGGCAATCGACCTGCGGCCCGCTGATGGCCCCCGTCATCATCGAGAACGGTTCCGGTGGATCGTCGCCCGGCTGCACCTCCAGCGCCGAGAAGTCGATCGTCGTGCCGTCAAGCCTCGCGGGGGTGCCGGTCTTTAGCCGTCCAAGTCGCAGGCCCAACGACTCAAGCCGGATCGAAAGCCCCAGAACCGGCTTCTCGCCGATCCGCCCAGCGGGCGTGGTCTCCTCGCCGCGATGGATGAGCCCGCGCAGGAACGTGCCCGTCGTGAGTACCGCCGCGCGGGTCGAGAAAGCCCGTCCGTCGAGCAAGCGCACGCCCACCACTTCCCCGCCTTCCACGACGAGGTCGTCGACCTCCCCTTCGATCACGGTCAGGTTGGGTTGCGTGGTGATCGCAGCCTGCATGGCCTGCCGGTAGAGCTTGCGGTCGGCCTGTGCCCTGGGGCCACGCACCGCCGGCCCTTTGCGGCGATTGAGCACGCGGAACTGGATGCCGGCCGCGTCCGCCACACGCCCCATCAAACCGTCGAGCGCATCGATCTCTCGCACGAGGTGGCCCTTGCCCAATCCGCCGACCGCCGGGGGGCAGCTCATCTCACCGATGGTCGCGAACCGTTGCGTGATGAGGGCAGTGGGCACACTCAGCCGCGCCGAGGCCGCCGCCGCCTCACAGCCCGCGTGCCCACCACCCACGACGATAACGCCAAAGTCGGTCATGTGCCTGCTCCAGAAGCGGCTCCTGTAGGGCAATGTTCCACGTGAATCAACGAAGCCTCACGATGCGGCCGGTCAACCGTTGTTTCACGTGAATCACTTCCCGATGCAGAAGCTGAGGAAGAGCCGGTCGAGCACCGCCTCCGCATCCATTCGGCCCAGCAGCCGCTCGAGCGCATGAGAAGCCTGCCGAAGGTCCTCAGCCGCGATCTCGGGCAGGTCCAGGTGCTCACCCACCCTTCGCAGCGCGACATTGGCGTCTATCAGACCCACTCGATCCCGTTCGTGACTGACGAGCACATCCGATGAGCGAACGCTTGTGGCGCCGCTCGCCTCATGGATGAACATCAGCAGTTCGTCGATGCCCACCCCTGTAGCGGCCGAAACGGAGTGCTCGATCCCGTCCACAACGCCAACGTCGCTCTTCGTCCCTACCTCGACCACACGGGGTCGCCGTCCCGCCTCCATGTCAGTGATTTCGGGGAAAGCAATGCGAGGCATGTCGGGAGCCGTCAGCCACAGCACGAGGTCAGCGTTCAACATTGCCGCCCGAGCGCGTTCCACGCCCAGCGCCTCGGCCTTTGAGTTCGTCGCTCGAATCCCGGCGCTGTCGGTCAGGATCACCAGCTGTCCTTTAAGGTCGAGCGGCACTTCCTTGATGTCCCGCGTCGTCCCCTCTTCCTCAGAAACGATGGCGGCGTCAGAACGTGACAAAGCATTGAGTAAACTGGATTTTCCGGCGTTTGGCGGTCCAGCGAGGACCACCCGGAACCCCTCCTGCATCACCCGGCCGTCAAGGGCAGTGGCGATCACCCGCTCGATGTCTCCCCTCAGCCTCTCGAGATCGGTCGCGAAGCTTTGCGGCAAAGCGCCGACGTCACCCTCATCGGAGAAGTCCAGCTGCGCTTCGATCTCTGCCCTCAGGTCTAGTATGCATTCGCGCCAACCCTCAAGCAGCCGGCTGAGCCCACCTTCCAGCCGGGCAAGAGCAACCACCCGCTGGTTTTCGGTCTCCGCGGCGATGAGATCGCCGAGACCCTGGACCTCCGTCAGGTCGAGCTTGCCATTCTCGAAGGCCCGCCGGGTGAACTCGCCGGCGTCAGCCAGGCGCACCCCATTCTCGGCCGCCAGCATCCTGAGCACGGCTCTTACGACGGCTCGCGAACCGTGGAGATGAAGCTCGGCGCAATCCTCGCCGGTGAAGCTGTGCGGCGACGGAAACCAGGCTACCAGTCCGCGGTCGAGCGTGTCTCCTATGGTGCGTAGAACCAGCCGGCGCGCTGGTGGTATGCCGCCCGCACACTGCTCAAGCAGCCGCCGGGTCCCCGGTCCGGAGATCCGGATGACCGCAACGCCAGACGGAGGCGCCCCGCTCGATAGCGCAACGATGGTGTCGGTCATGTGCTCACGACCGGCACGTTCGTCAGGTGTTCATCGATTCGAAGAAGTCGCTGTTGGTCTTGGTCTGGCGCAGCTTTTCGAGCAGGAACTCGATCGCGTCCACCGTCCCCATCGGGTTGAGGATACGCCGGAGCACATACATCTTGCGCAGCACGTCCGGCTCGACCAGCAGCTCTTCCTAGCGCGTACCGGACTTGGTGACGTCGATCGCCGGGAACACGCGCTTGTCGGAGACCTTCCGGTCGAGGACGATTTCGCTGTTACCCGTACCCTTGAACTCTTCGAAGATGACTTCGTCCATTCGGCTGCCGGTGTCGATCAGCGCGGTCGAGATGATCGTCAGCGAGCCGCCGTCCTCGATGTTGCGCGCCGCGCCGAAGAAGCGCTTGGGCCGCTGCAGGGCGTTCGCGTCGACACCACCGGTCAGCACCTTGCCCGAGCTCGGCACCACCGTGTTGTAGGCGCGACCGAGTCGGGTGATCGAGTCGAGCAGGATCACGACGTCACGCTTGTGCTCAACCAGGCGCTTGGCCTTCTCGATAACCATCTCCGCAACTTGGACGTGGCGGCTCGCCGGTTCATCGAAGGTAGACGAAATCACCTCGCCCTTCACCGAGCGCTGCATGTCGGTGACTTCCTCCGGCCGCTCGTCGATCAGCAGCACGATGAGGTAGCACTCCGGGTGATTAACCGCGATTGATTGTGCAATATTCTGCAACAGTACAGTCTTACCGGTGCGCGGTGGTGCAACGATCAGCGCTCGCTGCCCCTTACCGATCGGCGCGACAAGATCCATCACGCGCGCGCTCTTGTCCTTGAGCGTGGGGTCCGGCAGCTCGAGCCGGATCCGCTCGTCGGGATAGAGCGGCGTCAGGTTGTCGAAGTTGATCTTGTGACGGACGTTCTCGGGGTCCTCGAAATTGATCGTCGAGACCTTGAGCAGCGCGAAATAGCGCTCGCCTTCCTTGGGCGAGCGGATCTGCCCCTCGACCGTATCACCCGTCCTGAGGGAGAAGCGCCGGATCTGGCTGGGCGAAACGTAGATGTCGTCGGGGCCAGGCAGGTAGTTGGCATCCGGCGAGCGCAGGAAGCCGAAGCCGTCGGGCAGCACCTCGACCACGCCTTCGCCCGTGATGTCGATCTCACGCGCCGCCAGCTCCTTGAGGATGGCAAACATCAGCTCCTGCTTACGCATGGTCGAGGCGTTCTCGACCTCGTTCTGTTCGGCGAAAACAAGCAGCTCGGCGGGAGACTTGGCCTTGAGCTCGCTGAGCTTGATATTTTCCATGCGTGGAGACCTTCGGGGAGTGCGGTCGAGATGTCAGGAGGGGAGGGGGGTTCGCACCGCCACTACGTCGGGGAGACGCATGAGCCCTTGTGGTGCTGGTCGATCAAATAGCGGTTAGCCCACCTACAATCAAGAGCCTGAGGTAGGAACGATCAATTGGGCGCGTGCAGCAGCCCGACCCACCGGACGTTCAGAACGGTTTGGCGACCACCATCAGCACGATGACGATCATCAGCACCGTCGGGATTTCGTTGACCGAGCGGAAAAACTTCGACGGACGCGTGTTGCGGTCCTCTGCAAATGCACGGCGCCAGCGGCCCAGGAAGCCGTGAAACGCGCTCATCAGAATGACCATAGCGGCCTTGACCCAAGGCCAGACCATCGACCAGTCCACCGCTCCCCAGACGATCATCCAGATGCCGAAGACGAAGGTCGCGATCATCGCCGGATTGATGATGCCGCGGTAGAGCCGACGCTCCATGACCTTGAACGTCTCGGACTGGACCGAACCCTTTTCCGCGTCGGCGTGATAGACGAAGAGCCGCGGCATGTAGAGCATCCCGGCCATCCAGGCGATGACGGAGATCACGTGCAGCGCCTTGACCCACTCCACAGCTAGCCCTCTTTCACGATCTGGATCAGGTCGCCGACATGCGCGATCGGCGTTTCCGGCACAATGCCATGCCCCAGATTGAAGACGTGCGGCCGGCCTGAGAAAGCCGCGATGATGTCGCGGGCATGTGCTTCCATCTGTGCCCCACCCGCGACCAGCCGCAGGGGATCGAGATTACCCTGCACCCCTAGCCCCTTGGGGAGCGCCTGGTCGGCAAACCAGGGGGGCGTCGCATAGTCCAGTCCGAGCATGTTCACGCCGGTCGCTTCGGCATAGGCCGGCAGCATCGCGGCAGCGCCCCGGGGAAAGCCGATGATCGGAGCATTGGGTATCTCTGCGCGGATGCCTTCGACGATCCGCCTGTTAGGTTTAATCACCCGCTCGCGGAAAGCGCTCTCGTCGAGGTTGAGTGCCCAGCTCTCGAACAACTGGACGACGTCTGCGCCCGCCCTGAACTGTGCGAGCAGGTAGGCAGTGCTCGCCTGCACCAGCACATCCATCAAATAGGCGAACGCCGCCGGGTGCTGCAGCGCGAACAGGCGCGCCGCGGACTGGTCGGGCGAGCCGCGCCCGCCAATCATATAGGTTGCCACCGTCCACGGCGACCCGCAAAAGCCGATCAGCGTCTTGTCCCCGGGGAGTTGTGCCTTCACCCGATCGAGCGTCTCGAGCACTGGCCCCAGCTTGTCCAGCACCGCTTCGATGTCGAGCCTGGCAACCGTCTCCGGCGTCACCGGATCCAGCACCGGCCCCTCTCCAGGCGAGAAGCGAACCGGCTGCCCCAGTGCATCGGGAATTACGAGGATGTCCGAGAACAGGATGGCGGCGTCCAGATCGAAGCGGCGCAGCGGCTGCAGCGTCACCTCGGCTGCGAGCTCGGGTGTGTAGCAGAAGGAGAGGAAATCGGGCGCCTTCTCCCTGAGCGCCCGGTACTCCGGCAGGTAGCGCCCGGCTTGACGCATGATCCAGATCGGCGGGCGCTCCTGGCGCCTTCCAAGGACCGCTTCCAAGAGCGGCTTCCGACCGCTCACCGGACCCTCAGTCGGCGACCAAAGGAAGAATCTAGATTCTTAAGGATCATCATTATGGCAGTGGTTTGCCCCAATTCACCGCCGGCCACAATGCGGCGCATCCGACTCAGCCGCCACCGCCACCGATCGACCCGGTGTGTATAGGATTCAGTCGGCAAGGCGACGTGCGGCCGCGTCCCCATGAGACGCGGGCGACTCCCGGCACTGGAGCCGTTAACGAACCGTTAACCAGCTGTGGAAGGTGCCGCGGCCGATTGACTCACTTTGTTCGCGATTCCCACGTTAACGAAGTGGTAACCACGTCAGCGCCGAACCTGTGGATGGTCCAAAGAAGCGCTGGGACAACCTTCCAAAACGCGCTCGGCCCCACTTCGTTCCTTGATTTCTGCTTGAGCCTGCAACAACTCTGTGAAAATCCAGCCTCATGCTTATCCTGGCTTCAAAGAGCGCTGTCCGGAAAGCCTTGCTGGCCGGGGCGGGACTCGACTTCGAGACGCGCACCGCGGAAGTCAATGAGCGATCGATCGAAGCCGGTCTCGTTGGGGAAGAGCCGGAAACGATTGCGCGCAGGCTTGCCGAAGCCAAAGCGATGAGCGTCCCGGGCCGAGTCGTCATCGGTGCTGATCAGGTTCTCGCTTTTGCTGGCCGGCTGCTCCACAAGCCCGCGAATATGGCTGCGGCTAGAGAGCAGCTCATGATGCTTCGAGGACAGACGCACCGCCTCCATGCTGGCGTAGCCCTCATGCGGGATGGCCAACTGGCCTGGAGCGGGGTTGAAACGGCGGAGCTTACCATGCGGCAGTTCTCGCGGGCCGAAATGGATGCCGTCCTTGCTGCAGAAGGGGAAGCAGTGCTCGGCTCGGTCGGCGGGTACCGTCTCGAGGGCCCGTCCATCCGCCTGTTCGAGCGCGTGCAGGGCGACTACTTTACCGTGCTGGGTCTGCCATTGCTGCCATTGCTCGCCGCCCTCCGCCTCCACGCCCCAGAAGCGCTGGAAGGATTCACGTGAAACGCGCCTTCGTTCTCGGCCACCCGATCAGCCACTCGCGCTCGCCGCTGATCCACGGCCACTGGTTGCAGCAATACGGCATCGCCGGCAGCTACGAGCCGATCGACGTTGCCCCCGAAGCTATGCCGGCATTCTTCGAGCGCATTCGCACGGGCGAGTTCGTGGGCGGCAACGTCACCGTGCCGCTCAAGGAGATCGCCTACGGGCTCTGCGACACCCACGACCTCGATACGGCTCATCTCGGCGCTACCAACACCCTGAGCACCTACGACTCGTCCGAGGGAACGCTGATCCACGGGACGAACACCGACCACTATGGCTTCCTGGCCAATCTCGATGCCAGGGCGCCCGGGTGGAGCGATGGCCAACGCAAGGCAATCGTTCTCGGGGCAGGGGGGGCAGCTCGCGCGGTGGCAGCGGCGCTGAGCCTGCGCGTCTGCCGCACCTACATCCTCAACCGCACGCCAGAAAGGGCAGCCGCGCTTGCGAAGGAGCTCTCGGGCGGCAAGCGTCTGCAACCCCGCGGATTGGATGCTTGGCGCCGGCTCGCGCCCTCCGCTCACATCGTCGTCAACACCACCACGGTCGGCATGCACGGTACGAGCTTTGACGACCTGCCGCTCGAGCTGCTGCCTCGGGACGCGCTGGTCACCGACATCGTTTACGTCCCGCTCGTTACGCCGTTCCTTGCCGAGGCTCAGCGGTACGGCCTGCGCACGGTCGATGGTCTGGGCATGCTGCTGCACCAGGCCGTCCCCGGGTTCGAAGCCTGGTTCGGCATCCGCCCCGAGGTGACGCCTGAGCTCCGCGCGAAGGTCGAGGCGACCCTCAAGTGAAGGCGATCGGCCTTACCGGCTCTATCGCTACGGGCAAATCTACAGCGCTCGATGCCTTTGCCGCTCTGGGTATTCCGGTATTCTCCTCCGACGAGGCGGTACACCAGCTCTACGCCGGCGGACCCGCAGTGGAGCGAATAGAGGCGCTGTTCCCCGGTACCACTAGGGACGGGGCGGTCGATCGCAAGGAACTCGCCGCGAGGCTCGTTGCCCACCCCGACCAGCTTCCTGCACTTGAGGGCGCCATCCACCCGCTGGTCCGCGAGCGGATCGCCGCCTTCCTCGCCGATGTCCGCCGCAGCGGTGCCGTATTCGCCGTCGTCGATATTCCGCTCCTCTTCGAGACTGGCTTCGACTACGGCCTTGATGCCGTTGTCGTCACCGCAGTGGATGAGAAGACGCAGCGCCGCCGCGCTTTGTCGCGCCCAGGCATGACCGTGGAAAAGCTCGACACCATCCTTGCCCGGCAAATGCCACAAGCCGAAAAGATAAGGCGTGCCGACTACGTGATCGACACTTCGGGTGCCATCGCCGACAGCGAGCGGCAGGTCAGGGAAATCGTGGCGCGCCTGGGCGCGGGGACCCAATGAACCGCGAAATCGTCCTCGACACCGAAACCACCGGTCTCTCGCCGCTGACGGGCGATCGCATCGTCGAGCTCGGCTGTGTCGAGCTGATCAACCACATCCCGACCGGCAAGCATTTCCACGTCTACGTCAACCCCGAGCGGGCGATGACGGAGGACGCCTACCGTGTTCACGGCCTCTCGGACGAATTCCTGCGTGACAAGCCGAACTTCCGCGCGGTCGCGCCAGAGTTCATCCGCTTCATCGGCGATGCAACGCTGATCATCCACAACGCCGCCTTCGACATCGGCTTCCTGAACTACGAGCTCGAGCAGGCCAAGCTGCCCTCGATCATCAACAAGGTGATCGACACTGTCGAGCTCGCGCGCGACCGCCACCCGGGCGCCCGCGTCAGCCTCGATTCGCTTTGCAAGCACTACGGCATCGACAATTCCAAGCGCACGCTGCACGGCGCCCTGCTCGATGCGCAGATCCTGGCAGAAGTTTATCTGGAGCTGATCGGCGGCCGTCAGGTCGCTTTCGCGCTGGTTGAGGAGACCACGACGGGGGTGGTCGAATGGACAGCCGGCACCTACACCGCCGTCCGCCGTCCCGAACCGCTCCCCCGCCGCATCACGCCGGAGGAGATCGCCGCCCACCAGGCACTCATTGCCTCGCTCGGCAAGGACGCGCTGTGGTCCATGTACTTCGACGAGGTTGAGGGGCAGGCCGCCTGAGGGCCAAGGGCCCGAGGACCTCATGGTGGGCGCACCACCACGAGGTCCGGAAGCACTCTCAGTTCGGCTTGCTCGTCCCGGTATCCGGCGTGGCGCCCGGAGCCGCCCCACCCGCCGCATTCTGCTGCTGCTGTGCCAGCGCGGCGAGGTTCTGCCGATAGATCTGCGAAAAGTCGACCGGCTCCATCATCAGCGGCGGGAAGCCACCCTGCTGGGTCACGCTTGCCAGCACCTGCCGCGCGAACGGGAAGATCAGCCGCGGACATTCGATCATCATCAACGGCGCGAGCTGCGCCTCGGGCACGTTCTTGATCCGGAACACGCCGCCATAGACGAGCTCGACGTTGAACAGCACCTGCTTGTCTCGCTCGGCCTTGGCGTTGAGCGTCAGCTCGACCGCGTAGATCTCCTCGTTCTGCTTCTTGACCCCGACATTGATCGAGACGTTGAAGCCCGGATTGCTGCCGGCCTGCATGATCGAAGCGGGCGCATTGGGATTCTCGAAGCTCAGGTCGCGGACATATTGCCCGACCATGTTGAAGACCGGGGCGGCGGCCGCCTGCGGCGCGGTGCCGGCAGCGGGGGTTTCGTCAGCCATTGAGGGTTCCTTCGCGTGGAGTTTGGCGGGCTCGCTACCACTTCCGACCGCCCCCCACAAGCCGAGCCGGCTCCGCGGCTACCGTGGCCGCCAGCTCTCGTGGTCGAGATCGATGGTCCGCGATCCGCCCGAGCGCGTCGGTGCGGCTGGGATGATCGTAAACCGCCTTGCGAGCTCCCGGTAGACCACCGCCCGCACCGGCGGGAGCAGCAGAAGCAGGCCGAGCAGGTCGGTGAAGTAGCCGGGCGTCAGCATCAGCACGCCGGCGATTCCCACCATCATCGCGTCGGCTAGCGCGCGGCCAGGTAGTGCACCGCGCCCCAGCGTCGAGGCAATTTCGCTGAGCAGCGCCGCGCCCTGCGCCCGCATCAGCACCGCACCGGCGATCGCCGTCAGCAGCACGCCGAGCAGCGTCGGCACCACGCCGATGGCATTGCCGATCAGGATGAAGAGCCCGATCTCGACGATCGGAATGACCATGAAGATCAGGAACAACAGCCGCCGCATTTGCCGGCATACCTTTCTCGGCGCTAACCATCTCGACCGCCCGGGGAACTCAGCGATACGTGAACTGGTTTCCGGGTCGGCGATTGCCTATATAGTCCTGCGACCGCCGGGCGCCACGCGCGCGCCCCGTTTCCCGAGCTCCGGTGCCCGTTTGATGGAAGACTTCTTCGACCTGCCAACGCTGATCGTCATCGGACTCGCGATCTTCATCCTGTTCCGGTTGCGATCGGTATTGGGCACGCGCACCGGAACCGAGCGCTCGCCGCTCGAGCGGCGCTCCCGCGCCGAGGCAGCGGCCCCCAAGTCGGCCGAGGACAATGTTACTCCCATTCGCCGTCCGGTCGAACCGGCACAGAGCGATGCCGATGCCGAGCGCCAGGCGCGCCGCCTCGCCAGCGAGATAGATCAGTATTCTCATGGTGACCTCAGCGTCGCGGCCGGCCTCAAGGCGATCAGCGAGGCCGATCCGGGCTTCTCGCCCAAGAGCTTTATGGAAGGCGCCAAGGCGGCCTACGAGATGATCGTGACGGCGTTCGCGGCCGGCGACCGCAAGACCCTCAAGATGCTGCTCGAGCGCGACGTCTACGACGGCTTCGAGCGTGCAATCGCCGAGCGCGAGGCGGCCGGTCACAAGGTGGATTTCACCTTCGTCGGGCTCCCCAAGGTCGAAATCTCGGAAGCCGAGCTCGACAAGCGCAATGCCCAGGTGACCGTGCGTTTCAATGCCGAGGTCGTGCAGGCGACCCGCGACAAGGACGGCCAGCTGATCGACGGCAACGCCGACACGGTGCAGGCCATTGCCGACGAGTGGACCTTCGCGCGCAGCCCGAAGTCGCGCGATCCCAACTGGAAGCTCGTCGCCACCAACCAGCTGGCCTGAGCCGGCGGGAGAGAGACGGCGATGGCACGGCGCGATCGTCGGCCATCCCCGGCCGATTTCCACCTCTGGACGGCGGTCACGCGCTCGGTCCGGCCACTGCGCCCCAAGCCGCTGCTCGATCTGAGCGGCGACGAACCCCTGCCGCTGCCGCCAGCCGAACCGCCGCGTCCCTCCGCGCCGCGGGTGGCGATGCCCTCCTACCAGCCCGACCTGCGCCGGCCGCCGACCCAGCCCGGTCAGGTGATCGAGCCCAGGATGCGGCGCAAGCTGATGCGCGGCCGCATCGAGATCGACGGCACCATCGACCTCCACGGCATGCGTCAGGTTGAGGCCCACGCCGCACTCCAGCGCTTCATCGATGCCCGCTTCCGTCGCGGCGACCGCACCATCCTCGTGATCACCGGCAAGGGCCTCAAGAAGGTCGATGGTGATGCGACCCGGATCGTCGAAAAAGGCGTGCTCCGGGCGATGTTGCCGATCTGGCTCGGCGCCCCCGATCTCGCGCCGATGATCGCCGGCTGGAGCCCCGCGGCCCAAGGGCACGGGGGCGAGGGTGCCTTTTACGTCAGGCTGAGGCGCGCGCCGTGACCCCGCTCGGACAACGGCTGCGCGAGATGCGGGCCAGCCGCGGCACCTCGCTCAAGGACATGGCCAAGGCGCTCCGCGTCTCGAGTGCCTATCTCTCCGCACTCGAACACGGTCATCGGGGAAAACCGAACTTCGCGCTGATGCAGCGGATCATCCACTACTTCGGCGTGATCTGGGACGAGGCCGAGGAACTTCAGCGCCTCGTGGAAATCTCGGACCCTCGCATTGTGGTGGACACCGCCGGCATGAGTCCTCAAGCGACGGAGTTCGCCAATCG
>JAEZBF010000170.1 GCA_023427545.1 Pseudomonadota bacterium | reverse complement strand
TATCTGCGCGCTCTACGCACACAACGACGACATGGCCGTCGGCGCCATCGAGGCGATAAAGGAAGCAGGCCTGAAGCCGGGTACGGACATTCTCGTCGTCTCGATCGACGCGGTCCCCGACATCTTCAAGGCGATGGCCGCAGGCGAAGCGAATGCGACGGTCGAACTAACGCCGAACATGGCCGGTCCAGCCTTCGACGCTCTTGACGCCTACCTCAAGGACGGCAAGGCTCCTCCCAAGTGGATCCAGACCGAGTCCAAGCTCTACACGCCGACGTCGGAAGACCCGATGAAGGTCTATGAGCTCAAGAAGGGCCTCGGTTACTGAGGACCGCTGAACCTGGCATGTCGCGGGCGCGACCCGCGGCATGCCATGCATCGCGTGACCCGAAGTGTCGGCGGATTTCCGTGCCGACATGCGGGTGGGGAGGGCATACATGCCTGATGGGCAGGAAAGCATGCTCGTTGCCACGGGCATATCGAAGCAGTTCTTGGGTTCCAAGGCGCTTGATGGCGTCGACTTCGATCTCAGGCGTGGCGAAGTTCACGCCCTGCTGGGCGAGAACGGGGCGGGCAAGTCGACCCTGATAAAGTGCCTGACCGGCGCCTACAGGCGCGATGCGGGAACTGTGACGCTGTCGGGCGCCGCAATCGATCCGCACAACACGTTCGAAGCCCAGAAACTGGGCATCGGCACGGTGTACCAGGAGGTCAATCTCCTGCCCAATCTCAGCGTTGCCGAAAATCTATTTCTCGGTCGCCAGCCGAAGCGGTTCGGGCTGACGCTTGTGCGCAAGATGGTCAGGCAATCGCGGGACCTCCTGGCGCAATATGGACTCGATATCGATCCTGCCGCTCCGCTGGCGCAGTTTTCGGTGGCTGTGCAGCAGGTCGTCGCCATCGCCCGGGCGGTGGATCTCTCGGGCAAGGTGCTGATCCTCGACGAGCCAACGGCGAGCTTGGACGCGCATGAGGTCGACCTGCTGTTTCGCATTGTCGACGAACTCAAGGGACGAGGCCTTGGCATCGTCTTCATCACGCATTTCCTCGAGCAGGTCTACCGGCTCTCCGACCGCATCACCGTCCTGCGCAACGGCAGGCTGGTAGGGACCCGCGATACCGCTGCCCTCGAGCGGCGCGATCTCGTCGCGATGATGCTCGGGCGCGAACTTGGCGAGGAGACAGCGCACGCGGCGCCGGCCAGGGCGACGACGGATGCCGCCCGGTTCCGTTTCAGGAATGTCGGCAGGCGCGGATACATCGCCCCGTTCGATCTCGACATAGCAGAGGGCGAAGTGGTCGGGCTGGCCGGGCTGCTCGGCTCCGGCCGCACCGAGACGGCGGAGGTCATGTTTGGCCGCAAGCCCGCTGATTCCGGCTCGATCGAAGTCGACGGAAAAAGCGTGGCGCTGACATCGCCGCAAGCCGCGATCGCCGAGGGGTTCGGCTTTTGCCCCGAGGACCGCAAGACCGACGGGATCATCGGCGATCTCTCGGTACGGGAAAACATCGTGCTCGCGCTGCGGGCGCGGCGCGGATGGGCGCGGCCGATCTCCCGCGCCGAGCAGAACCAGCTTGCCGATCGCTTCATCAAGGCCCTCGACATTCGCACGGACGGCCGGGAAAAGCCGATCAAGCTGCTTTCCGGCGGCAACCAGCAGAAGGCCATTCTTGCGCGTTGGCTGGCCGTCAACCCCAAGCTGCTCATTCTCGATGAACCGACACGCGGCATCGACGTCGGCGCCCATGCCGAGATCATCAAGCTGATTCGCGAGCTGTGCGCCGAGGGCATGTCGCTCGCCGTCATTTCGTCCGAGCTCGAGGAACTCGTCGCCTACAGTTCGCGAATCCGCGTGCTGCGCGACCGACATCATGTCGAAGAACTCTCCGCGGAGCAGATGACGACGGAGGGCATCGTCGCGGCGATCGCGCGGTACGATGTCCCGGAGGCAGGACGATGACGAAATCACTTCCACCAACCCTGGCTCGCATCCTGCCGCAGCTCGTCACGCTTGCCATCGTGCTGCTGCTGAATGTCATCCTGTTCCCCAACTTCTTCGATCTTTCCATACAGAATGGCCGCCTCTACGGCAGCGTCATCGACGTGCTCAATCGCGGCGCACCGGTAGCCTTGCTCGCGGTCGGCATGACGCTCGTCATCGCCACGAAGGGCATCGACCTTTCCGTCGGCGCAGTCGTGGCAATCTGCGGCGCAGTGGCGGCAGCAGCCATCACCGCTGGACATTCGGCTCCGGTGGCGATTTTGGCGGCGCTCGGCGTCGGGGCGCTTTGCGGTATCTGGAACGGCTTTCTCGTGGCGGTGCTGGGTATACAGCCCATCATCGCGACACTGGTCCTGATGGTGGCGGGCCGCGGCATTGCCCAGCTCGTGACGGAAGGCGCGATCCTGACCTTTACCGATGCCGGCCTGATCTTCGTGGGCAGCGGTACCGCCTTCGGGCTGCCGATGCCGATTGTGATCTGGGTGGTGTTCGGGCTAGCCGTGATGCTGCTCGTGCGACGCACGGCGCTGGGCATGCT
>JAEZBF010000044.1 GCA_023427545.1 Pseudomonadota bacterium | reverse complement strand
GCTCAGCACCTGGATGGTGCGGCGGATTTCCTCGTCGCGGCCGATGACCGGGTCGAGCTTGCCCGCCCGCACGTCGGCCGTGAGGTCGCGCGCATACTTCTTGAGCGCGTCGTACTGATTCTCCGCCGAAGCGGAATCTGCCGTGCGGCCCTTGCGCAGCTCTTCGATGGCAGCGTTGAGCGCCTGCGGCGTCAGGCCTGCAGCGGAGAGGATCTTGCCCGCGTCGGTGTTCTTCTCGATGGTCAGCGCCAGGAGCAGCCGCTCGACAGTGACGAAGCTGTCGCCCGCCTTCTGCGCCGCGCTTTCGGCAGTGTCGAATACGCGCGCCAGCTCACGGCCGAGATAAACCTGGCCGTTGTCGCCGGAGACGACGGGAATCTTCTTGAGCGCGGCTTCGGTCTCAGCCAGCGCCATCTTCGGGTTGGCCCCGGCGCGCTGCATCAAACCGGCCGCCATGCCCTCTTCGTCCTCCAGCAGCACCTTGAGCAGGTGGAGCGGTACGAACTGCTGGTGCCCGCTTCCCAGCGCCTGCGTCTGGGCGCTCTGGATGAAACCGCGGGCCCTCTCGGTATACTTTTCGATGTTCATGCAACTCTCCTCTCTCTGCACGCTCGGCCCGCCTGCCATGCAGCGCTGGACCGAACGCCGAAGCGTTGGATTTGAGACCACCCGCTGGGCGGCATGATCCCGTGACCATCAAGATATGGGATAGTCAGAAGGGGATTAAAGGGGAGCCGGTACGGCCTGAGCGCAGCACTGGCGGCGACAACTCGGACCTTGAAATGCAAAGAGCCGGGCGCTGGCCCGGCTCTCACAGAAGGTTCTCGTCAAACCGCTACTCGGCGGGCGTGGGCGTCGTTCCCGCTGTCAGGAACGCCGGCAGTTCTCCGACCTCTGACGGCCCCGAGCTGCCCTGATCGGCACCGTTGACCACATTGCCGTTGCCTTCGCCATTGCCGCGACCACGACGCCGGCGCGGGCGATCACGGAAGCGCCGGGGCTCGCCCCCCTCGCCCGGCTGGCCACCCTGCCCCTGAGCTTCGGCATCGCCCTGAGCGGCGGCGGGTACGACGGCGATCTCGCCACCCTCGCCTTCGGCAACCTGCTGCTGAGGCTGAGGCTGCGCCTGCTCGGGCTGCACATAGCTGTTCTGCTGCACGAAGTTGTTGCGCGGCTCCGGCGAGGAGAAGCGGTCGTTGATGGGCGGAAAATCATCATCGTCGTCATCGTCCTGCCCGGCCTGTTCGGGCCGGAAGCCCTGAGGCTGCGGCTGAGCAGCGGCGACGATACGAAAGTAGTGCTCGGCGTGCTGAAGGTAGTTTTCCGCCATCACCGAGTCACCCGAGGACTGCGCGTCACGCGCCAGCTGCAGGTACTTTTCGGCGATGTGCGAGGCGTTGCCGCGGACCTTCACGTCCGGACCATTGCTCTCGAAGTTCCGCGATAGCGGATTGATGTGCTTGCGCCCGCCGTTATTGTTCCGGCCGCGCTGGCGGTTCTTGTTGTTGTTCTGCTGGTTTGGTCTCATCGATACCTTAAGCCTTCACGAAATGCAGAAGTGGTGGTCCGGCGGAATGTGCGGCCGTGTCGGCACGCCGCTCTTTTGCCGCCTCCCATCGGGGTCGTGCGGCCGGTCGCAATTTGCTTCCCCTGAGCCGGCCGCCACCGCCTTTCGGTGCGGACCAGACCCAATTCCCCTTGCGTTGCACGCCCGGGAGGCAAGGTGAACATCCGCCCCTGCCGATCGCACCCCGCCGCTGTTGAGGTTGAACCACTTCAGGCTCATCGTTCGAACCGGGGTCCCCTCGGGGATCCTTCTGCTCGAAGCAGTTAATATGAGCGGGTGGCCGTCACCTTGGCGCCGCTACCGCGCCGTTGACAGCGCAGAAAAACTAGCTGGTTTGCCTCGACTTTCCAAGCGGAAAATGGACGGGCCCGATTCTGCCCGGCCGTGTTCGGTCAAACGTGGTGTGCAACGACCATGCGGTCAAGTCCGGCAAGGTCCTTTTTCACCGCCACCGCCTTGAGCCCCGCACCTTCAAGCAGCGCCGCGACCGGCCCACTCTGGTTTGCCCCGATCTCAATTGCCAGCGATCCACCAGGCGACAGGAAGCGCGGCGCTGCCTTGGCAATCTCGCGGTAGGGCGCCAGCCCGTCCGGTCCACCGTCGAGCGCCAGGAGAGGATCAAATTCCCGGACTTCGCGCGAAAGCGCTGCGATCTCGGCGGATTCGATGTACGGCGGGTTGCTTACGATGAGCTCGAACCGTTCGCTGTCCGCCACTGGCGCGAACCAGCTTCCCGTCCTTGAATCGAACCTGTCGCTCACGCCGTGGCGCTCCGCATTCGCCCTCGCGCAGGCACATGCCTCCGAACTAAGGTCTACTCCAACCGCCTTGGCTTCCGGCCGATGGACAAGCAGCGCGATGGCAATGCAGCCCGTCCCGGTGCCGATGTCGAGGATACGTGCCGGCGCCTTCAATGGCAGGACCTCGAGTCCGAGATCGACGAGCATCTCGGTCTCGGGCCGAGGCACCAGTGTCTCCGGCACGAGCGTGAATGGCAGCCCGTAAAACTCCTTCTCCCCGGCAATCCTCGCCACCGGCTCCCCCGCAAGTCGGCGGGACGCGAGTACATCGAGCCGCGTCAGCCCTGCAGGGCCGACAGGCTCGCGCTCGCGGCTCACGAGGTCGAGGCCGGCCAGCCCTAAGGCCAGTTCGGCAAGCAGCCGCGCATCAAGCTCGGGGGTAGGCAGGCCGGCGTCCCGGAAGCGGTCGCGCGCCGCGCGCCAGGCCTCTCCGATTGTGACCTCGCTCAGGAGGCCTCCTCCATCGCCGCGAGCTGTGCCGCCTGATCCTCTGTGGTCAGCGCATCGATCAGTTCGTCGAGCGCCTCGCCGACGATCACCTTGTCCAACTTGTAAAGCGTGAGGTTGATGCGGTGGTCGGTCACCCGCCCCTGTGGGAAATTGTACGTGCGAATGCGCTCCGACCGCCCGCCAGTCCCAACCTGCTCGCGCCGCGCTTCCGAACGAGCCGAATCACGCGCCTCCCGCTGCGCCTCGTAGAGGCGGGCGCGCAGCACCTTCATCGCGGTCGCACGGTTCTGGTGCTGGCTCTTCTCGCTCGAGGTGACAACGATCCCCGTTGGCAGGTGGGTGATCCGCACCGCCGAGTCCGTGGTGTTGACGTGCTGCCCGCCCGCACCCGAAGAGCGCATCGTGTCGATCCTAATGTCCTCGGGCTTGATGTCGATGTCGATGTCCTCGACTTCGGGCAGCACGGCTACCGTGGCGGCCGAGGTGTGGATACGGCCCTGCGCCTCGGTCGCGGGCACCCGCTGCACGCGGTGAACGCCGCTCTCGTACTTTAGCTTGGCGTAGACCCCCCTGCCCGCGATGTTGGCGATCGCCTCCTTGTAGCCGCCCGCTTCACCCGGGCTCTCCTCGAGCAGGGTGAATTTCCAGCCGTGGAGCTCGGCATGCCGCTGGTACATGCGCAGCAGGTCGCCAGCGAATAGCGCCGCTTCGTCCCCGCCGGTCCCACCGCGCACTTCGAGGATAACGCTCTTGTCGTCGGCGGCGTCCTTAGGCAGCAGCAGGATGCGTATTTCGCTTTCGAGTTTTTCGAGCTTCGGCTTGAGCTCGCGGATTTCCGCCTCGGCCATCTGCCGCAACTCGGCATCATCGCCCTGCAACAGCTCTTCGGCCGCCTCGAGGTCGGCCTCAGCGCGGCGATAGGCGGTGATCGGCCGCACCACCGGCTCGAGCTCGGCATATTCCTTTGAGAGCCGCACATACTCGTCCGCCGCAGGCCCAGCCGCGAGCGCCGCCTCCACGATGCGGAGTCGCTGCTGCAATGCGTCGAGCTTGTCGAGAGGAAGGTTGGCCATGATGTTTGCGGTGGTCTTCTAGACCGGCAACCGCTGGCGATCTACCCAGTCCTGAAGCAGGGCGCGGATCGAAACGCCGTCGGAGCCTTCGCTGAGCGCCGCCGCGACAGAGGCGCGGATAGGCTCCAGCTCAGCGGCGAGCACCATCTCCTTGATGGGGCCGATGGAAGGGGGGCTCATCGAAAGCCGCGTCATGCCGATCGACATCAGCGCCAACGCCTCGATCGGGCGCCCCGCGAGTTCGCCGCACATTGTGAGGGGGACGCCGAAGCGTGTTGCGCAATCAACGATGTGGCGGAATGCACGCAGTCTTGGGAGCGCGATGGGATCGTAGTTGTGCGCGACACGCGGATTCGCGCGGTCGGCGGCGGTGAGGAACTGCACGAGGTCGTTGGAGCCGATCGAGACGAAGTCGGCCTCGGGCAGCACGTGGTCGAGCTCGAACAGCAGCGAAGGCACCTCGATCTTCGCGCCGAGCTCGAGCTTCGCCGGCACCGGATCGCCGGCGTGGCGCAGGCGATCGACTTCCTTCATCAGCACCCGGCGGGTCTCGCGGAACTCCCACGCCTCGGTGACCATCGGCACGAGGATCTTGAGCGGACGTCCGCCAGCGGCGAGCATCAGGGCACGGATCTGCAGCCGCAGCAGGCCCGGCCGGTCGAGCGCAAGTCGCAGCGAACGCCAGCCCATGGCCGGGTTCTCCTCAACCTCCGAGCGCAGGTAGGGGATCACCTTGTCGCCGCCGATGTCGAGCAGGCGGAAGACGATCGGGCGGTCGCCCGCGATCCGCATCGCCTCGCGGTAGAGGTCGACCTGCTCGTAGAGCCGCGGCAGCTTGCTCGCGATCATGAACTGCAGCTCGGTGCGGAAGAGGCCGACGCCGGACGCACCGGTGTCGTCGAGCATCGGCAGGTCGGCAACCAGCCCGGAATTGTGCAGCAGGGTGATCTCGAAGCCGTCGCGTGTGATCGCGGGGCGGTGCTTGAGTTCGGCGTAGTGGGCCCGGCGCTTGGCTGAAAGCCTCACTTTGTCGACATAGACCTGCACGACCTCCGGCGTTGGCCTGACATGAACCGTGCCGGTGCCGCCATCGACGATTATGTCGTCGCCGTCCTCGCTGATCGAGACGATGTTCCGCGCCTGCCCCACGGCCACCAGTCCCAGCGAGCGGGCGATAATCGCCACGTGACTGATCGCGGCGCCCTCCTCCAGCACCAGACCGCGCAGCCGGGTGCGGTCGTAGTCGAGCAGTTCGGATGGCCCCATGCTGCGAGCAACGAGGATCGCGTTTTCCGGCAGGTCCTTGTGGCGCAGCGACTCCGCGTCCCCGGTCAGGATGCGCAGCAGCCGGTTGGCGAGATCGTCGAGGTCGTGCAGGCGGTCGCGGATATAAGG
>JAEZBF010000426.1 GCA_023427545.1 Pseudomonadota bacterium | reverse complement strand
TTCGACATGTCCGAATACATGGAGCGCCACACGGTCAGCCGCCTGATCGGCGCGCCTCCGGGCTATGTCGGGTTCGACCAGGGTGGCCTGCTGACCGATGGCGTGGACCAGCATCCGCACTGCGTGGTGCTGCTCGACGAGATCGAGAAGGCCCATCCGGACCTGTTCAACATCCTCCTGCAGGTGATGGACCACGGCAAGCTGACCGACCACAATGGCAAGTCGGTCGACTTCCGCAACGTCATCCTCATCATGACCTCGAACGTCGGGGCCATGGAGCTGCAGAAGTCGCCGATCGGTTTCGGGCGCAAGCGCGAGCAGGGCGACGACGAGGAAGCAATCAACCGGATGTTCACGCCGGAGTTCCGCAACCGGCTCGACGCGATCATTTCGTTCGCGCCGCTCCCGCCGGAAATCGTCCGGCAGGTGGTGGAGAAGTTCGTGCTCCAGCTCGAGGGACAGCTCGCCGAGCGTGGGGTTACGATTGAGATCACGCCCGAAGCCGCCGATTGGCTGGCCGAGCGCGGCTACGACGAACGCATGGGTGCCCGCCCGCTGGGTCGGGTGATCCAGGAGTACGTCAAGAAGCCGCTGGCCGACCAGGTGCTGTTCGGCGAGCTGGTAAACGGCGGCTCGGTGACGGTTGCCGTTGTCGGCGAAGGCTCGGAAGCCAAGCTCGAGCTGATTGCGGTGCCGCCGCGCCCGGCACGGCCCAAGGCCATCCCGGCACCCAAGCCGCCGACCGCCAAGAAGGCGCCCAAGGCCGAAGAAGAGCAGAGCTGAGAGTCGATCGATAATTATGCAGAAGGCCGGGAGCGATCCCGGCCTTCACTCTTTTCGAGCGACAGCGGCATGCGCTGAAGCCACCGCTGCGTCGAGATCGTCGCTGAACTGAACGGCGGGCGGGCGGATACGGAGTGACGACAGCAGCGTGAGGATCGCGGGAGACGCGCCCGCGATCAGCACCACAACACCATGGCGATGCGCCTTGCGCACGACGGTTTCGATGGCGTTCGCAGCGGTCGAGTCGATGAAAGGCACTGCCGAAAAATCAATGACGAACGCCTTGTGCTGGTCCGCAATGCGATCGAGCACCGAAGCGACCGTGGCCGCCGCGCCGAAGAAGAAGGCGCCAGAGATCCGGTACACCGCGACATCCGGATCCGTCGCCAGCGCCGCGTCGTAGGGAGCGCGACCGGGATCGTCAGCTACGTCCTCGGCAATGGGCGGGATGTACGCCGCCACGCCGGTGGACTGTGCCATGCGGTGCATGAACAGCAGCGTGCCGATCCCGAAGCCCACAACGATGGCTTCGCTCAGGCCCACGAAGATCGTCAGCAGGAACGTGGCGAGCAGAACCACGGCGTCCCCCCTGGACGTCCTGAGCAGGGCGGCCACGGCGTTCTTCTCGGCCATGTTCCAGGCCACCACGACCAGCACGCCAGCAAGCGCCGACAGGGGGATAAAGCTCGCAAGCGGCGCCGCGACCAGCATGAAGAGGAGGATGAAGCCGGCGTGCAGGATGCCGGAAATTGGCCCGCGTGCCCCCGAGCGGATGTTCGTGGCGGTGCGCGCAATGGTGCCGGTGGCCGGGATGCCGCCGAACAGCGCCGAGCCGATGTTGGCGATGCCCTGCGCAGCGAGCTCCATGTTCGACCGGTGCCGTCGCCCCGTCATCCCATCGGCAACCATGGCCGACAGCAGGGACTCGATCGCGCCCAACATCGCAAAGGTCACCGCATCGGGGAGAACGGCCTGAACCTTGGCGAGCGAGAGCGGCGGCAGAGTGGGCGCGGGGAGCGACCCGGGGATGCCGCCAAAGCGCGTCCCGATTGTATCGACCGGAAGCTTCAGGACGGCCACCGCCGCTGCGCTGAGCGCCACGGCTATCAGGATGCCGGGGACGCGTGGAGCGGTCCGCCGCAGTACGACGATGACCAGGACCGTACTCGCCGCAATCGCAGCAGCCACTGCGTTGAAGGACGGCAGGGCGGCGGCGATCGCGCTCAGCTTCTGCACGATCTCCGACGGGTTGTGCAGCAGCGTAAGCCCGAGGAAATCGGGGATCTGACCGATCAGGATGATCACTGCAATGCCGGCGATGAAACCCACGGTGACGGGATAGGGGATGTACTTGATGTAGCTGCCAAGCCGGAGCAGCCCGAGCAGCAGGAGCATGGCTCCCGACATGGCGGTGGCCAGCAGCAGACCGTCTACGCCGTGCCGGGCAACGGTGGCAGAGACGAGGACCGTAAAGGCCGCTGCCGGTCCGCCGATCTGGAAGCGGCTGCCGCCCAGTGCCGAGATGATGAAACCGCCGATCACCGCAGTGTAGAGGCCACGCTCTGGGCCCACTCCGGACGCGATTGCGATCGCCATTGACAGCGGCAGCGCGACGATCGCGACAGTCAGCCCGGCAATGATGTCGGCCTGTAGGTCACGGCCGCGGTAGCCTTCGCGAAGAACGGTGATGAGCTTGGGCGTGAACAGCTCGGTCGGGCTCGGGCCGCTCAGGCTGTGCTGCGCTGGTTGTTGCAACGCCATCTCGCTCAACCGCGTGGTGGGGCGGGCTCACGGAGCCGCACACCACGACCGCCCTTGTCGCTGGCAGCATTGTCGCCGATGAGCTCGACACCGGATTCGTTCAGCGCCTCGATCACCCGCGTGAGCGTCTCAACCGTGCCGCGGACCACACCATCGCTGGCCTCCATCCGCTGCACCGTTGGCAGGGAGACGCCGGCCTTCTCGGCGAGCGACTTCTGGTCGAGGCCAAGCAGGGCGCGTGCGGCGCGCAGCTGTCCGGAGGTCATCACGTTGAAGAATCACATACCAGGCAATAATGGCAACACTGATGTCTGAGACATCAGCCTTCCATCATATAAGCCCATGCATGACGGTTGTGAAGTGCCTACAGCTGCGCAGCGATCCTGCGCGCCAGATCGGCCAACTCGGCGTCATCCGCCCGTACTGACTGATGGCCGTAGAGCGCAACATCGGCATAGACGGGGATCACGTGGACGTGGAGATGAAACACCGTCTGCCCCGCAGGCGCTTCGTTGAACTGGGCAACGCGGATGCCGTCGGCCCCAGTGGCCGCGTGGGCTGCACGGGCGACCTTCTGCGTCCAGGCGATCGCCACCTGCAGCGCTTCCGGAGAGGCATCCAGCAGGTTCCGGGAGCCCGTCTTGGGAATGACCAGGCAGTGGCCGCGCGATTGCGGGAAGATGTCCATGATGATGAGGACCTCGTCGTCCTCATGGACCTTGTGGCTCGCGATCTCGCCGCGGATCATGCGGGCGAAGATATTGTCGGGATCGTAGTCGGTCATGACGCTTCCTGCAGAACCCGTTCTGCGGACGCCGCCGGCCGGGTGGGGTGGGCGGTGATCGCCGCCTCGATGACTTCGATGGCTCGCGCCGTGCCGTCCTCGGCCATCAGCTTCTTCTGCAGCGCCTCCGCGGCAATCCGGTAGGCGGGATTGTTGACGAGGTCGTCGAGGTTTTCCGCCAGCACCTTGGCGGTGAGCTTGCGCAGGCGGACCGGTGCCGGCCCGCAACCCAGCATGTGCACCCGGCGGCCCCAGTAGGGCTGGTCGAAGAACTGGGGCACGACGAACGTTGGCTTTCCGGCGGAGAGGCCTGCATAGGTGGTGCCGGCGCCACCGTGATGGACCACTGCGCTCACATGCTTGAAGAGGTGGCTGTGGGGCGCGCGGGCAATGCTGAAGACCTTGCCAGGAAATTCCGACACACGGACGCCGCCCCAGCCTTGGCCGATCACCGCCCGGCCGCCCCAGAGGTGCAAGGCATCATTGATCACCCGGCTGTTGCGCCGGGCGCCGAACGGCATGGAGCCGAAGCCGATATAGACCGGCGGCTCGCCCTTGCCGAGGAACTCGAGGAAATCGGCCGGTGGCTGCCAGGGTTCATCGTCGAGGCCCCAGAACCCCGTCACTACCGCGCTGCGCGGCCAGTCGTGCGGCCGCGGCGAGATCGAGGGCGAGTAGGCGTGAAGCGTGGGCAGGCTGTCGCCATGGTTGTCCTTGGCAAAACCCGTGTGCTTGCGCCGGCGGAGACCAAGCAGGGTGTCGCGCAGGCGATTGCGCGGCAGATCGAAATAGGACTGCTGCGCCGCCTGGACGACGTAGGTCAGCTTGTTGAGGACCGGATCGAGACGCTTGTCGCTGTCGAAGGTGAAGTAGGGGAACTCGCTGGTCTTGTTGAGCGGCTGGAAGGCCGTCATCACGGCTGGAATGTCCAGTGCCTCGGCAACGTCGATGGCGAACGTCGTATTCATATGAAAGACGATCGCGTCGGCGCCCTGCGCCATGCGCCAGACCTCGCGGGCAGCGATCTGGAGGAGCTTCTGGCCCTTGGCCAGCAGTGCCGGGGCGTAGAGAATAAGGCTCTTCGACATGGCATTGTCGAACTGCGCCTGCCGCACGAAGGCCTGCACGTCGCTGCCGAGATTGTGGAATTCGACCCCGTGGCCGCGCACGAATAACTCGAAATCCGCCGTCGTACCGATGACGACAGAGTATCCCCGCTTGCGCAGGGCCACAGCTAACGCAACGAAAGGTTGCACGTCACCGTGCGTACCGATTGCGGCAATCGCGATGCGCTTGCCCATGCCACCTACATTTCCGCCCATCCGCCGCCTCCGAGAACGCGGCACCGAGCGATTCGTTCGCCGGCGGACACAGCCCTGACGCGCGCACTCATAGACTACAGCGCGCTAGCGTTCCAGATCGTTGTCGACGGCGCGCCTGCGACGGAGGGACCGCAGCAGCTTGAACACGCCGTTGCGATCGGACCAGCGGACGCGCCGCCCTGCATCGCGCGGCTGGAAGCGGAAGCGGAAATAATTCCAGAATGCCAGCGTGGTCAGCGTCACCGGGACGTACTTGAAGCCTCGCCGTATGAAGAACATCGCGTAACTGACGGCGAATTCCGCTGACATCGGCCCTTTGCCCATGGCCGAGGTGAAGGCCGATGGAACGATGTGACGATACAGCACGTCGGCATCGAGGTAGTAGTCCAGTGCACGGGCGGCGAATGCGCGTTTGGAGGCCGCATAGGCCTTGAGATCCGCCATACCCATGTCGCCGTGGATTTCAACTTCTGAGCCAAGGCCCCAGATTTCAGCTGGCACCAGTCGCTGCTTGCCGACTTCGATAAACATGTCGGCGAGCTCGGTTGGCGTGCGGAAGTTGGCGTTCCAGGTGTCCTCCTCCTTGCTGCCGTGCGCGAGGACCAGCACATCGGTGCGGGCGAGCTTGTCGCGCATGCGCTCATAGTCGGCGGGCGCGAAGTCGACACCGTGCTTGGCTGTATCGACAATGGCGCCCATGTCGCGCAGGCGGCTGACCAGCGCCCTGCCGAATGCGCCGCTCGCCCCCGTCACCAGGAAGCGCCGCTTCCGGATCTTGCAGGTGGTCCCGAACAGCATGTCGAAGACGTTGACGTAGGAGGAGTAGAAGTTGTCGGGATAGATGTGGTGCAGGGCGTGGTAGCTCTGCGTCACCCGCCACAGCCCGGTCTGCCCGCTGATCCGGTCCATCGCCATGTGATTGTAGTCGATGCCCTCCTCACGAAGTGTGCCGATGAACTTCCAGACGTGGACCAGCAGGATGACGGTTACCGGGATCCAGTCGAAGAACAGGTAGAACACGACCGTTCCGGCTATTGAGGTCGCGAACTCCGGAAGTAGGTGCGCCCAGAAGTTCGCCTTCACCCACTCCGGGTTGATGTTCATGTGCTCGTCGAGGAACTTGTGATGCACGTTATGCCACGAGGCGAACTCGCGCAGCAGCGGCACCTTCGACTTCGACCACTTGTGCAGCAGGTAGTGCACCACATCGAAGATGAAGGTCGAGGCCACGAAGACCACCGCGCCCTGGACAACGAGCCCGACAAGGTCCCAGACGTTCATCGGTAGGTTCTCAAGCGTAGGGCCCTCCTAACGGCAATCTGGCTCACCTCTCAGCTATGCTCCGCGACCTCGCCCCTGCGGAAGGGCGTGTGCCGGTTGAGCAATTCCTGCTCGTGGGAGACGGAGCGGCGCTCCTGCTCCACAAATCCGGCTACGGCATGGCGGAGGCCGGTATGGCCGATCCAGTGCACTGACCGGGTTGTGCTAGGCACGTAGCCGCGGGCGAGCTTGTGCTCCCCTTGTGCGCCGGCTTCCACCGCGCTCAGCCCATGCGCAATCGCCAAATCGATGGATTGATAGTAGCAGAGTTCGAAGTGCAGGAAAGGCACTTCCCGAGTGGCCCCCCAGTAGCGGCCATAGAGCGTGTCTTTGCCGAGCAGGTTTAGGGTTCCGGCGATTGGCTCGTCGCCATCGTAGGCGATGATCAGGACAATCCGATCGGCCATTGCCGCGGAGAGGAGCGAGAAGAACCTGCGGTTGAGATAGGGGCGCCCCCATTTCCGCGAGCCGGTATCCATATAGAACTCGAAGAACGCGTCCCATGCCGCCTCGGTCAAGTCAGCGCCCGACAGCCACTTGACGGTCAACCCATCGGTCAATGCGTCACGCCGCTCCCTCCTGGTAATCTTGCGGTGCCGCGATGACATGGTGCCGAGAAAATCCTCGAAGCTCTCGTACCCCTGATTGTGCCAGTGGAACTGGGTGTCGTGCCGCACCAGCCACCCAGCGTTCGACGCCAGATACTCCTCTTCTTCGGGGACGAAGGTCGCGTGGATTGAGGAGACATCTAGCCGCTGCGCGAAAGCTTCGGCAGCGGTAAGGAGGGCGCGGCGGTACCCGAGATCATTGACAGAAACTAGCAGCTTGGGGGCGGTCACCGGCGTGAACGGGATCGAAGCCTGAAGCTTGGGATAGTAGTTGCCGCCCGCGCGTTCGTAGGCCTGTGCCCAGCCGTAGTCGAAGACGTACTCGCCTTGTGAATGCGACTTGAGAAACATCGGCATGAGCCCGACGGGCACATCGGACCCGTCACGCAGAAGCACGTGCCTTGCAGCCCAACCCGTGCGGGGGGTGGCGCAGGCGGATTGTTCGAGGGCGAGGAAGA
>JAEZBF010000418.1 GCA_023427545.1 Pseudomonadota bacterium | reverse complement strand
GGCTGGCATATTGGGCCAAGCGCTGGCGGAGGCCGTCGAGACCCTCGGTGATCTTCTCGCCGCTCTCGCCCGGCATGGGGAACGCACCGCGATCGACCTTGATGCCAGGGACCACGTCGGCATCGGCAAGGATGGCGCGGAACGGGGTGCCGTCTTCGGCAGATTGCTCCAGCGTTTCCTCGGTCAGGATCACGCCGGAGATGTAGTTCTGCATGGCCTCGCGGGAGCGGAACAGCATCTCGCGGTAGTCGCGGCGGGTCTCGAGGGTGACCGGGAGCTCGATCGCCGCAAAGCGCTTGGCGATCGTGCCTTCGGACTCGTCGGCGGCGAGGATGCCCTTGCCGGGAGCTACGAGCTTACGGGCGATCTCGTTGAGTGAAGCCATATATTCCTCCGCGTGTTTTTATCAACCGCCGGACCTGACCGGCCAATCATCATTTCGAATTAAGTGCGGAAACGCCCGGCAGTTCCTTGCCCTCCATCCATTCGAGGAAGGCGCCCCCGGCAGTCGAAACGTAGGTCAGCTGGTCCTTGACCCCGGCGTCGGCGAGCGCGGCGACGGTGTCGCCCCCGCCGGCGACGGAGACGAGCTTTCCGGCCTTGGTCCGCGCCGCGACGTGCCGGGCGACGGCAACCGTGCCGGCGTCGAACGGCTTGATCTCGAAGGCGCCGAGCGGGCCGTTCCAGACCAGCGTGCCGGCGTCGTCGATCGCAGCATTGATGCGCTCGATCGAGCTCGGGCCGACATCGAGGATCATGCTCTCGGGATCGATGGCATCGACGCCATAGGTCTGGTGCCGGGCATTCGGCTTAAACTCCCAGGCGACTTCGGCGTCGATCGGCAGGATGACGGTGCAGCCGGCATCGTGGGCCTTGTCCATGATGCGGTTGGCGGTTTCGGCAAGATCCTTCTCGCACAGCGACTTGCCGACCTGCATGCCGAGCGCATGAAGGAAGGTGTTGGCCATGCCGCCGCCGATCACCAGCGCCTCGACCTTGGAGACGAGGTTCTCGAGCAGGTCGATCTTGGTCGAGACCTTGGCGCCGCCGACCAGCGCGATCACCGGCTTGGCGGGGTTTCCGAGTCCGGCTTCGAGGGCCTCGAGCTCGGCCTGCATTGCGCGCCCGGCAGCGGCAGGGAGGAGGTGAGCCACGCCTTCGGTAGAGGCGTGGGCACGGTGAGCCGCCGAGAAGGCGTCGTTGACGTAGATGTCGGCAAGGCTCGCCATGCGCCTGGCAAGCTCGGGGTCGTTCTTTTCCTCGCCGGGGTGGAAGCGGGTGTTCTCGAGAACGAGGATGGCACCGGCGGGCGCCGCATCGATCGCCGCCCTGGTGGAGGCGACGTCGTTCCAGTCGGTCGGAACGAACGTGATGTCGCGGCCGCCCATCGCTTCGGCGATGGCGGGGACGACCTGCCGGATGCTGAACTCGGGATCCGGCCCGCCCTTGGGGCGGCCGAAATGGGAGAGCAGGATCGCCTTGCCGCCGACCTTGGTGATGTCGCGCAGGGTGGGCACGATGCGCTCGATGCGGGTCGCGTCAGTGACCTTGCCGTCGGCCACCGGAACGTTGAGGTCAGCGCGCACCAGCACCCGCTTGCCCGAGAGATCGAAGTCGTCGAGCGTCTTGAATGCAGCCACGCGGCAGCCTCGCTTCAGTGCTGGTTCGTCGAGCTATAGCAAGCTGATGCCGATGCTCAAAGCCTCTCACCCGAGACGGTCGCGGAGCTGCGCCATCTTTTCGGCGGCGTAGGCCGCGTAGGGGCCGATCCAGCGCTCGTGGATATCGCGGATGGGCAGCGCGTTGAGATGGTTCCAGCGCTCGCGGCCGCGCTTTTGCGCAATCACCAGACCGGCGTCCTCGAGCACCTTGAGGTGCTGCATGACGGTGCAGCGATCAAGGTCGGGGAAGGCTTCGCAGAGCGCGCCGGTGGTCAGCGGATCTGCCTTCAGGGCATCGAGCATCCGGCGGCGGATGGGCGCCGCCAGCGCCTTGAACACCAGGTCCTCTTCCGACTCACTTGACATGTTATATTTTTATAACATATCGTGCCGGGCGTCAATCGGCTGGGATCGATTGCGCATGATTTTCAGTGAGTTCTCGGGCGAGCCGAGCAGGGGATTTGCAATGAGCCAGAACGACTACACGTCAGAGTTCGTGGTCAGTGAGAACGCAGAGGCGGTCTACGATACGATCGTCAATGTGCGGAGCTGGTGGGGCGGGGAGATCGAAGGCGAGGCCGCGCGCGTCGGCGACGTCTTCACCTACCGCTTCGAGGACATGCACTTCACCCGGCAGCGGGTCAGCGAGCTGGTGCCGGGGCGTAAGGTCGCCTGGCACGTCGAGGACGGCGAGATCAAGTTCGTCGCCGATAAGTCGGAGTGGAACGGCACGGACATCATGTTCGACATCGTGCACGAGGGGAGCGGCTCGAAGGTGCGGATCACCCATCGCGGGCTGGTGCCGCAGAAAGAGTGCTTCGAGGCCTGCTCGGGCGGCTGGAACCACTACTTCGGCAGCAGCCTCAAGGCGGTGATCGAGCGTAGCGCGCGGCAAGCAGCATACTAGGGCAAGGGAGAGCGAAATGGACGATGTGCGCAGCGAGATCGGCGTGAAGCCGGCTTTCAAGGTTTCGGGCCGGATCAACAAGCCGGTCCACGAGGTGTACGAGGCGGTCGCCAATCCCGACCACCTGAACCAGTTCTTCACCACCGGGCCGGACGCCAAGGGGCGGCTCGAGACCGGCGCCACGGTGACCTGGGACTTTGCAGATTTCCCCGGCGCGTTCCCGGTCAAGGTGGTCGAGGTCGAGCAGGACAAGCGGATCGTCCTGCAGTGGGGCGCTTCCGACAGGAGCGGGCCGGCTTACGATACGACGGTGACGATGGATTTCGAGGCGCTCGAGGACGGACGCACGCTGGTGACCATCCGGGAGTCGGGATGGCGCGAGACGGAGGCCGGACTCAAGGCGGCGTTCGGAAACTGCGAGGGCTGGACCGGCATGCTCTGCGCCATGAAGGTGTGGCTCGAGCACGGGCTCAACATCCGCAAGGGCTTCTACAAGTAGGCGGGCTGGCCGGGCCGGCCGGCTTGAGGCATGGTGCGCCGCCAAACGGACGGAGGCATACCATGGAACTCAAGCGGGGACGGCTGATCGACCACCTGCACCTGCGGGCCCGCGACCTCGAAGCGAGCCGGCGGTTCTACAGTGCGGTGCTCGAGGTGCTCGGCATCCCGGTGGTTCATGCCGAGACCCACTTCTACGCCGACGAGCTCTGGGTGGACGCGGGCGAGCAATCGAGCCGCGTCCCCTTCGCTTTCCAGACGCCTGACCGCGCGACGGTCGACCGCTGGTACGCGGCGGGCCTGGCGGCGGGTGGCCGGGACAATGGTCCGCCGGGCGAGCGCAAGTATCATCCGGGGTATTACGCGGCGTTCCTGTTCGATCCGGACGGGAACAATGTGGAGGCGGTGCACCATGGGGCGGCGGAGCGCTCGGCGGATGCGGTGACGCTGAGGTTTTGAGGGGGCTGCAGGGAAGGCGAGGGCCAAGGCCAATCCTGGAGGTGGCTGAAGCGGAATTCCCGGCTTCCCGGCGACGACTTGGCGAGGCGACGAGAGGTCGGTGATTGGGGCCACCCCCTCCAGCGCCTTTCGGCGGTGCCCCTCCCCCGTTGCGCGGGAGAGGAATCCTGACTGCGACAGCGGTGCGGTCTAACCAGCGGCCGCGGCTGACGCACGTTCAATGGCTGTCGGGGCCGTCGAGGTCGTCGGCGTCCTCGTCATCGGGGTCGGCGATGACGTAGGGGTAGTTGCCGCGTTTGTCGCGGGCCATCCAGGGGCCGGGCAGCATGCGCACGAAGTAGATGACGATGCCGATCAGGGCGGCGGCGCAGAAGAGCACCCATGCGATGGTGCCGAGGTCCATCAGTCGCCGCCGCCTCCTTCCCGACCGCCGCCGTCTCCGGAAGCGAACCATCATCGCTTGTCAGGTTGTCGGAAGGGCCGTCCAACGTAAAGCCGGCGCCGCTCGGGGAGCTGCGCCGGCTGGGTGAGGATCGGCGCCGGTTACGCGCGGCGCCTTAGACGATGAGGGCGGCGACGGCCGCCAGCGGGACTGCGAGGAGCAGCCAGCCCAAGGGCTAGAGCGTCTTGCCCATCAACACCGCGGTGTCGCACATGCGGTTCGAGAAGCCCCACTCGTTGTCGTACCAGCTCAGCACGTTGACGAAGTTGCCGCCCATGACCTTGGTCTGGTCGAGCGCCATCGTCGAGGAGTGCGGATCGTGGTTGAAGTCGATCGAGACGTTGGGCTGGGTGGTGTAGCCCAGGATGCCCTTG
>JAEZBF010000092.1 GCA_023427545.1 Pseudomonadota bacterium | reverse complement strand
CCGTCGCCCAGCGGGCTGGAATAGCCGATCAGCCAGACCTCGAGGCCGGCGCCGGCCACCGCGAGCGCGAGGCTCAGTGCGATGACTCTGCGGAATGGCCGGAACGTCTGGAGCAGGAAGCGCCAGGAGTCTGGCGTGGGCGCACCCGCATCGGGCACGCCGAAAGGATCGACGAGTGTCTCGAAGAACCGAAACATGAAGGAGCCCCTCCAGGGGCAAGAGATCGCGTTGTCGAATGGGGTGGGGCCGCCGCGCAGCCCGAAACCGGCGCTGCGGCGTCAGCCGAGAATGGTGCCGGAAGTCCTCATGTCGAACGCGCCTCCTTCATGGCTCGTATCTTTGCTCCTTATTGTCCGTCGCGAGAAAATGAAAGGGCCGGGATCGCTCCCGGCCCTTCGATAGGTCATGTGTGCGGCGCCCTTACAACACGAAGCGGCTCAGATCCGCGTCGGCGGCCATCTTGCCGACCTTGTCGTTTACGTAGGCCGCATCGATCCGGATCGTCTCGCCCTGGTGCTCCGGCGCATCGAAGCTGATCTCCTCGACCAGCCGCTCCATCACCGTGGCGAGCCGCCGCGCGCCAATGTTCTCGACACTCGAGTTCACCTTCACCGCCGCATCGGCGATCGCCTCGATCGCGTCCTGCGTGACGTCGAGGGTCACCCCCTCGGTGCCCATCAGCGCCGTGTACTGCTTGATCAGGCTCGCATCCGTGTCCGACAGGATCCGGATCAGGTCCTCGCGCGTCAGCGCCGAAAGCTCGACCCGGATGGGCAGCCGGCCCTGCAGCTCCGGCAGCAGGTCCGAAGGCTTGGCGACGTGGAACGCGCCCGATGCGATGAACAGGATGTGGTCGGTCTTGACCGGCCCATACTTGGTCGCAACCGTCGTCCCCTCGAGCAGCGGCAGCAGGTCGCGCTGCACGCCCTCGCGGGAAACGCCGCCGCCGAAACCTTCGCGATTGGTAATCTTGTCGATCTCGTCGAGGAAGACGATGCCGTTGTTCTCGACGAGGTCCACCGCCTCGCGGTTGAGCTGCTCCTGGTCGAGCAGCTTGTCCGCCTCCTCGGCGAGCAGGATCGCATGGCTGTCCTTGACCTTGATCTTGCGCTTGACCCCGCGGCCGCCGAACGCCTTGCCGATCATGTCCTGGATGTTGATCATCGAGGCGCCGGGCACGCCGGGAATCTCGAACGCGCCCTGGCCGCCGGCCGTCGGCGAGACCTCGATCTCGATCTCCTTGTCGTCGAGCTCGTTGTCGTGGAGCTTCCTGCGGAAGCTCTCGCGCGTGGAAGGCGAAGCCGACGAGCCCACCAGCGCATCGAGCACCCGCTCCTCGGCGTTCTTGTGCGCCTGCGCCTCGACGTCGCCGCGGCGCTTGTCCCGCAGCAGCGAGATGCCGGCCTCGACGAGATCGCGGATCATCTGCTCGACGTCGCGCCCGACATAGCCGACCTCGGTGAACTTGGTCGCTTCGACCTTGATGAACGGCGCCTGCGCGAGCTTGGCGAGCCGGCGGGAGATTTCGGTTTTGCCGACGCCCGTCGGCCCGATCATCAGGATGTTCTTGGGGCTCACTTCGTGGCGCAGGTCCTCGCCCAGCTGCTGCCGGCGCCAGCGATTGCGCAGAGCAATGGCCACCGCGCGCTTGGCGTCCTTCTGGCCCACGATGTACCGGTCGAGCTCAGCGACGATCTCGCGCGGCGAAAGTGTCGTATCGGTCATTGGTCTTCTTTCCGGGCGCCTCATCAAGCGCGCCCTTGCTCTGGATGGACTTCGGCACCGCCATCCGGCCGGTGCCCTGAGCCCGCCTGGACTTAGTCGAGCTCGATCGCTTCGAGCGTGACGTTCTCGTTGGTGTAAATGCAGATCTCGGCCGCGATCTTCATCGCCTTGCGGGCGATCTCCTCGGCCGACAGCTCGGTGTTCTCCGCAAGCGCCAGCGCCGCCGACAGTGCATAATTGCCACCCGAGCCGATCGCGGTCACACCATGGTCGGGGGTCAACACGTCGCCCGTACCGGTCACCACCAGCGTCTCTTTCTTGTCGGCGACGATCATCATCGCCTCGAGCCGGCGAAGGTAGCGGTCGGTGCGCCAGTCCTTGGCGAGTTCCACCGCCGCCCGCATCAGCTGGTCGGGGTATTGTTCGAGCTTGCCTTCGAGCCGCTCGAAGAGCGTGAAGGCGTCGGCCGTGGCGCCGGCGAACCCGCCGATCACCTTGCCGCCGGCAAGGCGCCGCACCTTCTTGGCATTGTGCTTCATCACCGTGTTGCCCACGGAGACCTGGCCGTCACCGGCAATCACCACATTCCTGCCCTTGCGAACAGCCACGATGGTGGTGCCGTGCCAGCCGGGAAACTCGGAATCCTGCGACATTCAACACTCCAAAATGATTTCCCCGTAGATAGGGGCTGAGTGCCGGATTGCAATCATCGGTAGTTGCCGATGGAAAGCTGGGTTGTGAACCACGAGGTCCGGGTACGGAAAAGCGAGCAATGCGTAAGGCCGAAGTTCACCGCAAGACCAACGAAACCGAGATCGATGTCACCGTCGACCTCGACGGCACCGGCGCGCACGATATCCAGACCGGCATCGGCTTCCTCGATCACATGCTCGACCAACTCAGCCGGCACGCGCTCATCGACATGCGCGTCCGCGCAAAGGGCGATCTGCATATCGATCTTCACCACACCGCCGAGGACGTCGGTATCGCGCTCGGCCAGGCCGTTCGGCAGGCGCTGGGCGACAAGGCCGGCATCCGCCGCTACGCCAGCGCCGACCTGCCGATGGACGGCAGCCTGACCCGCGTCGCTCTCGACGTCTCGGGGCGCCCGTTCCTGGTCTGGAACGTGACCTTCGCGACACCCAAAATCGGCGAGATGGACACCCAGCTCTTTAGGGAGTGGTTCCAGGCGTTCGCCATGAATGCCGGCATCACGCTTCACGTCGAGAACGCATACGGCGACAACGACCACCACATCGCTGAGTCCGCTTTCAAGGCGCTAGCCCGCGCCCTCCGCGACGCTGTCGAGATCGACCCGCGCTCGGCTGGCCGCATCCCTTCCACCAAGGGCACGCTGTGACGCGGTCCTTTCGGTCGGCACCCTCCTCCCCTGCGGAAAAGGTGGCTCGGCGAGCCGGGACGGATGAGGGGTAGCCCTCCGCGAGCGCTGCTCTGGCGGATCGGAAAAGGAGACCCTCAGGTCCGGGCACCCGGACCGCACGGTTAGCCCTTGATCCCCGCCACGATCCCGACGATCGCGCAGATCACCAGCACCGTCATCAGCACCAGGGCGAGGACGCCGATGAAGCGGCCTTGGCTCGGCGTCTCCTGATACGTGCCCACGATCGCCTGCGCCTCGTGGGCAATGTCCGCGCCGCTCTTTGCCATTGCACTGATCTCCTCTGGTACCCGCTAACGGCCGGTGCAAAGCAGCGTTCCGCTTCACACCGCCGCGCTTTTGCTCTAAGCGATCAACCGCCCGAGGTGCCGCGTCAAGGTCTGCCGGTGACGATCTTCTCCATTTTCGCCCGAGATGCCGAAGTCGAGGCGGTGCCCGACCGGTTCTCCTGGCTCGCCGCGCTGCTCCCGCCGGTCTACGCGCTGGTCCACGGCCTGTGGTGGGCACTGGCCGGCTATGTCGTCGGTCTCCTCGCTCTGGTCGCTCTGGGCTTTGTCATCGGCGACGGCGCGGCAGTCTGGCTCTATGTACTCGCCGCGCTGCTGATCGGCTTTGAGGCCCCGACGCTCCGTCGGCGCCGCCTCGCCCGGCGCGGCTATGTCTATGGTGGCGAGCGCGTCGGCATCGCCGAGGAAGCCGCGGCGCAATCCTTCATCGAGCACGCGCTGCAGCCGAAATGACCTCGACCGTCGCCATCATCGATTACGGCTCGGGGAACCTCCACTCGGCCGCGAAAGCCTTCGAGCGCGCTGCGGCCGACGTCCCGGGCACGCCCGCAATCCGCGTCACCTCGGACCCGGAAGTGGTGCGCGGTGCCGAGCGCATCGTCCTGCCGGGCGTCGGCGCCTTTGCCGATTGCAAGGCCGGCCTCGATGCTGTCCCCGGCATGCGCGACGCACTGGAGGAGCGCGTCATTCGCGCGGGCTCGCCGTTTCTCGGCATCTGCGTCGGCATGCAGCTGATGGCGACGGAAGGCCGCGAGAAGGCGATCACCCCCGGCTTGGGGTGGATCAAAGGCGCCGTCGAAAAGATCACCCCGGCCGGCGGCCTCAAGGTGCCGCACATGGGCTGGAATACTCTCACGCTCGTGCGCGAGCACCCGCTGCTCGAGGGTCTCCGCACCGGTCCCGACGGGCTTCACGCCTACTTCGTCCACTCCTACCACTTCGTGGTGGATTCACGTGAAACGCTGGTCGCCACCACCGACTACGGCATGCCCGTCACGGCAATCGTTGCCCGCGACAATCTCATCGGCACGCAGTTCCATCCCGAAAAGAGCCAGAAGCTCGGCCTCGAGCTCATCGGCAATTTCCTGCGGTGGCAGCCGTGAGGCGGGATCGGCAGTCTGTCCCTCCTCCTTCTCCCCTTGCGGGAGAAGGTGGCTCGGCGAAGCCGAGCCGGATGAGGGGTAGCCCTCCCCGCAAGGGCGAGGCGCTCCACTTCGGCCGGTGCACGGCATGATCCTCTTCCCCGCGATCGACCTCAAGGACGGCCAATGCGTCCGGCTAAAGCTCGGCGACATGGCGGCCGCGACGGTCTTCAACGACGATCCGGCTGATCAGGCACGCATTTTCGAACAAAAAGGCTTCACCCACCTGCACGTCGTCGACCTCAACGGCGCCTTCGCCGGTCATAGCGTCAACGGCGCTGCGGTCGAGGCGATCCTTGCCGCAACCAGGATGCCCGTGCAGTTGGGCGGCGGCATACGCACCCTCGCCGATATCGAGGCCTGGCTCGGTCGCGGCCTCAACCGCGTCATTCTCGGTACCGTCGCCGTGCGCGACCCCGAGCTCGTCCGCACCGCCGCCCGCACGTTCCCCGGCCGCGTCGCGGTCGGCATCGATGCTCGGGGCGGCAAGGTCGCGGTAGAGGGCTGGGCGGAGACATCGGAGCTCTCCGCCGTCGAGCTGGCCAAGCGCTTCGAGGGCGCCGGCGTCGCCGCCATCGTCTACACCGACATCGATCGCGATGGTGTGCTCACCGGCATCAACTGGCCCGGCACGCTCGAGGTTGCGAACGCCATCTCGATCCCGGTGATCGCCTCGGGAGGTCTCGCGTCGATGGACGACATCCGCACGCTCGCCCGGCCGCAGATGCAGATCCTCGAGGGCGCAATCTCCGGTCGCGCTCTTTACGATGGCCGCATTGATTCACGTGAAGCGCTGGCGGTGCTGCGCGGAGAGGCCGCGTGAACGCACCGGCTGACCGGCCGCGTCGCTTTCCCTGGGCGATCTACCTGAGCATCCTTGCCATCATCGTCCCCCTCGGCCTCGCGCCGATGATCTTGATGATGATCGGTGCCGGCATTGCTGAGGCGAATGACTGTCAGCTTGACGAAGGCTCCATTCACCCCTGCATCATCAACGGCGAGGATTGGGGCGCCCACCTCTACACTCTGGCGATGATGGGCTGGTTCATGCTCCTCAGCTTCCCCGTTGCGGCAATGTGCATCCTGGTCTGGCTGATCATCCTCATCGTCCACCGCCTGAGTTTCAGGCCGAAATCGGGTGGAGCGGCATGAAGCAGGCGCCGCTCAAGGAGCGTGAGGTCATGTCCACAGTCCGGCTGAGTTGGTACGGGTGGGCTCTGCTCGCCATATTGGGCTTGCTCGGCCTAAGCGCCGCCGGGTACCTCCACCCGCTCTTCGGCCTTGTTGCGGTGTTCGCGCTCTTCTTCTGGCTGTTCTCCCTCCTGTTCGTGCTTTACGGCAAGTACAAGTACCGCAAGCGTCCCGATCTCAGATGACCCTCAAGACCCGCCTCATCCCCTGCCTCGACGTTAAAGATGGCCGCGTGGTCAAGGGTGTGCAGTTCGTCGACCTGCGCGACGCCGGCGATCCGGTCGAAGCGGCAATCGCCTACGACGCGGCGGGTGCCGACGAGCTCTGCTTCCTGGACATCGCCGCCAGCCATGAAGGTAGGGACACGATCTTCGATATCGTCGCCCGTACCGCCGAGCACTGCTTCATGCCGCTGACCGTCGGTGGCGGCGTCCGCACCGTCGAAGATATCCGCAAGCTCCTCTTGGCCGGAGCGGACAAGGTCTCGATCAACACCGCCGCCGTGCGCGATCCGGATTTCGTTGCGCGCGCAGCCGACAAATTCGGCAATCAGTGCATCGTCGTCTCGGTCGATGCACGGCAGCGCCAGACCCGGGCGCCCGGGCGGGACAATGCCGACTCCTGGGAGATCTTCACCCATGGCGGGCGCACCCCGACCGGCATCGACGCGCTGGAGTTCGCCGCAAGGTCAGTGGAACGCGGGGCAGGGGAGCTGCTCGTCACATCGATGGACCGCGACGGCACCAAGTCGGGATTCGACCTCAGGCTCACCCGCGCCATCGCCGATGCCGTAGACGTGCCGGTGGTCGCTTCGGGCGGTGTCGGCTCGCTCGACGACCTCGTTGACGGCGTCAAGGAGGGGCACGCCAGCGCCGTGCTCGCGGCCTCGATCTTCCACTTCGGCACCTTCACGATTGCCGAGGCCAAGGCCTATCTGCAACAACACGGCATCGCCGTTCGCAACGACGTTTGAGGCCGCATGCCCTTCACCCTCGCCGATCTCGACGCGCGCATCGCCCTGCGCGCCTCAGCCTCGCCCGATGAGAGCTACACCGCCAGGCTCCTGTCGGCGGGCATCGCCCGATGCGCCCAGAAGTTCGGCGAGGAGGCGGTGGAGGCGGCGATCGCCGCGGCAACCGCGGACCGAGCCGGGCTCGCAGCCGAAGCCGGCGATGTGCTCTACCACCTGCTGGTGCTGCTCAAGGCAGCAGGCGTGAGCCTCGATGAGGTCATGGCGGCCTTGCAGGCGCGTACCGCGCAGTCGGGCCTTGCGGAAAAAGCCTCGCGCGGCGGCCCGGCCTGATGGCCAAGAAGAAGATCGAATTCGCGCCATACCAGCGCTTCTCCAAGGCGGAATGGGCCCAATACCGCGACGGCGAGCCGATGACGCTCTCCGAAGAGGATATCGAGCGCCTGCGCGCTTTGACGGACCCCATCTCGCTCGGTGAGGCCGAGCAGATCTACCTCCCGCTCTCCCGGTTGATCTCGTTCTACGTCGAAGCCGCCCAGGCGGTGCACCGTGTCGCCGCCCGGTTCCTCAACACCGAGGATCGCCCGGTTCCCTTCATTATCGGCATCGCCGGCTCTGTCGCGGTGGGCAAGTCGACGACCTCGCGCATCCTGCAGGCCCTGCTCCGGCGCTGGCGCAACTCGCCCAAGGTCGATCTCGTCACCACCGACGGCTTCCTGCTGCCCAACGCCGAGCTCGACCGTCGTGGCATCGCCAACCGCAAGGGCTTCCCCGAAAGCTTCGATCGCGCCGCGCTGATCGCCTTCCTCTCCGACATCAAGTCCGGCAAATCCGATGTCGCGGCCCCGGTCTACTCCCACCTGATCTACGACATTCTTCCCGGAGAGAGCATTAGAGTTGACCGTCCCGACATCCTAATCGTCGAAGGACTCAACATTCTTCAGCCTGGAGAACTTCCCCGCGACGGCCACCCCATCCTTTTCGCGTCCGACTTCATCGATTTCTCGATCTTCATCGACGCCGCCGATGACGACCTGCGCGACTGGTTCATGGCCCGGTTTCGCCGCCTGCGCGAGACCGCCTTCACCGACCCCAAGAGTTTCTTTCATCGCTTCACCGAGATGAGCGCCGAGGAGGCGGAGAAGTTCGGCCTCTGGGCCTGGGAAGAGATCAACCTCCCCAACCTGCGCGACAACATCCTTCCCACCCGCAGCCGCGCTGACCTCATCCTGCGGAAGGGCGGCACTCACCTTGTGGAAGAAGTTGCGCTCCGACGAATCTAGCGCCGTCTAAGCCACGCCGGCCGGTTGACTAATCAGCCCGTGCTCCCGCGCCAGCTCCTGCAGGTCCAGCACCGGCCGCGCGCCGATGTGCGAGATCACCTCCGACGCTGCGAGACACCCCATCTGCAGCGCCGTCTTGAGCTCCTGATCCCGCGACAGCGCGAGGAGGAACCCGGCCGCGAACAGATCGCCCGCCCCGGTCACATCGACGCCCTGGTGCACCGGATAGGCCGGCACCGACACGATCTCGCCGTTGTGGATCGCCATCGCGCCGTCCGCCCCCATCGTCACCGCCGCCAACTCGCAGTCCTCAGCCAAGGCCCGCACCGCCGCCCCGAAATCCTGCGTCTCGTACAGCGCCTTGACCTCTTCGACATTGGCGAAGACGTAGTCGATGGTCTCGGAGCGCATCAGGTCGAGAAATTCGTGGCGAAAACGGTTTACGCAGAATGGGTCAGAGAGCGTGAACGCTGTTGCCCGCTCGTGCCTGTGCGCATATTGCGCCGCTGTGACGAAGGCCTTCTTGGCCTCGACGGGATCCCAGAGATAGCCTTCCATGTAGGTGACGAAGGCTGCGCCGATCTCGTCCTCGCGGATGTCGGCCGGCGTCAGCCGGTGGCAGGCGCCCAGGTAGGTGTTCATCGTCCGCTCGCCGTGCGGGGAGAGCAGGATCATTGAGCGCGCCGTGGCAGGTCCTTCTAACAGCCGGCTGACCCCGAAGTGCACCCCGATGCGGTGGAGGTCGTCGGCGAAGACGTCGCCGAGATCATCGTCGGCGACCTTGCCGATGAACGCCGCGCGCCCGCCCAGCGAGGCGACGCCTGCCGCGGTGTTGGCCGCGCTGCCGCCCGAGATCTGGCGCTTCTCGCCAGGCATGCGGTCGTAGAGGTAGGCCGATCGCTCGGCATCCACGAGGTGCATGATGCCCTCGCTCATCCCTTCGCGCTCGAGGAACCCTGCATCGATCGGAGCGATGACATCGACGATGGCATTGCCGATGGTGAGAACGTCAAAGCGGGTCTCCGCCATCTGCAGTCCTTCGCGTCTTTAGGGGCGCGCTTCGCTTAAAGGATCGGCGCCCCGCCCGCAACCGGCGGCTCTGCCTCCCAGCCCTTGGGTGGCGGCGTCTTGGGCTCGTAGCGGCACCATTGCCGGATGATGCAGCGGTAGCACTCGGGCTTGCGCGCCTTGCAGACGTAGCGGCCGTGCAGGATCAGCCAGTGGTGGGCGTGGAGTCGATAGTGCTCCGGCACCTTCTTGAGGAGCCCCAGCTCCACCTTGAGCGGATCGTCGCCCTTGGCGAGCCCGGTGCGGTTAGCGACACGGAATAGGTGTGTGTCGACCGCGATGGTGGGCTGCCCGAAGGCGGTATTGAGCACAACATTTGCGGTTTTCCGCCCCACGCCCGGCAGCGTCTCGAGCTCCTCGCGGGTCCGTGGCACCTCGCCGCCGAAGCGATCCAGCAAAGCCTGGCTCAGCGCCAGCACGTTTCTGGCCTTGGTGTTGAAGAGCCCGATCGTCTTGATCAGCTCGCGGATGCGCTCTTCGCCGAGCGCCGCCATCCTCGCCGGCGTTCCGCCCTCGGCGAACAGCGCTGGCGTTGCCTTGTTGACGCCGGCGTCGGTCGCCTGCGCCGATAGCACCACCGCAACCAGCAGCGTAAACGGATCGGTGTGGTCGAGCTCGCCCTTGGGCTGCGGGTTTGCGCGCTTGAACGCCGCAAAGATCGCCTCGATTTCTTCGCGCGAAAGTTTTCCGCGCCGCCGCCCGCCCGCCATCGACTCTGCCCCGCTGGTGCCTATCTCATGCTAGACAATCCCCTTGCTGCGGCACACCCGCTTTCGCCAGATGCAACGCCCCCTGTTTTCCGCTTCGCTGACCCCCAACCATTCGCTGACGCCGCGCGGCCAGCGCATCCTCATCGGCCTGCTCGCGCTCGGCGCCGGCGTGCCCGGCATCGTCATGTACGCCTTCGGCGCCTGGCCCGTAGTCGGCTTCATGGGGCTCGACGTCGCCGCGGTCTGGTGGGCGCTCTCGACGTCGATGAAGCGCAGCGACCGCGCCGAGCACGTCGCATTGTATGCCGACAGCCTGGAGGTCCGGCAGGTCGCGCCCGGCGGCAAGGAGCGCACCAGCCGCTTCAACCCGTTCTTCGTCCGCCTCCACGTCTCGCGCGACGGCGCCGGCCGCGTCACCGGCCTCACCATTCGATCGAGCGAGGAAGACCTGCCGATCGGCAGCTTCCTCAGCCCCAACGACAAGGCGAGCTTTGCCCGCGCTTTCGGAGCCGCGCTCGCGCGCACCCGCGGCTGAGCCTTGCCCCCGCGGACCGCCTTCTCTATCCCCTCTGCCATGCCTGTGGTTCTTGCTATCGATACCGCCGCACCGCGCCTGCAGCTCGCGCTGCTTGCTGGCGACGGCACCGTCGATTCCCTCGTCGAGGACATGGCGCAGGGGCAGGCCGAGCGCATCTTCCCCGCCATCGCCGAGCTGCTGGCGCGCAACCGCAACGCCTATGCGGACCTTGGCCGCATCGCCGTCACCACCGGCCCGGGCTCGTTCACCGGCCTGCGCATCGGGCTGAGCGCCGCGCGGGGCCTTGGCCTCTCGCTCGACCTTCCGGTGATCGGCGTGCCGTCCCTCAGCGCCATCGCCCTTGCTGCACCGACTACGCCCGTCGCGGTGCTCCTCGATGCCCGCCGCAGCGAGGCCTACGTCCAGGTTTTCGGCGCCGGGCCAAGCGCGCCGCAGGTCCTGCCCGTTGCCGAGGCCCAGGCGCTGATCCCAGAGGGTGCGGCGGTCATCACGTCTCCTTTCCCGGATATCGCGCTGCTTGCCCGCTTTGCGGCAACGGCAGACCCGGCCGACTTCCCGCCCGATCCCGTCTACGTCCGCGGCGCCGACGCCAAGCCGCAGGAAGCCGCCCGTATCGCGAGGGCCCCCGCCGCATGATGAAGCTCTGGATGGCTCCGGCCGGTCTCCACATCGAGCCCGGCCGCCCGGCCGACGCCGAAACGCTCGCCCGTCTGCACGCCCAGGGCTTCTTCCGCGGCTGGCCAGCGTCCGATTTCGCTACCTACCTGACGCAGGACGAGACCCCGGTCTACGTCGCCTGCGACATGAAGCGGAAGATCGCCGGCTTCCTCATGCTGCGGCTGCTGGGCGACGACGTCGAACTCATCACCATTGCCGTCGACCCCAAGTGGCGCGGCAAGGGTGTGGGCCGCGCCCTGCTGCGCGCCGCCTTCGAGGACCTGCGCATGAGCCCCGCAAGGCGCATGCTGCTCGAGGTCGCGGCCGACAATCCGGCCGCCCTCAAGCTTTACCGCAACGAGGGGTTCGCCGAGATCGGCCGCCGCGAAGGCTACTACCAGCGCGCGGACGGGGCGCCGGCCACCGCGCTTGTCATGGCCCGCGATCTTCTTTAACCCGCAAGGACAGCACCGGTGGCGGAGGTGGTGATGGGCAAGGCCGAAGAGGGCGCTCTCACGCTCGAGCAGCAATGCGCCGCCCGCGGCATGCGCATGAGCGACCAGCGCCGCGTCATCGCCCAGGTCATCGAGTCCTCGGCGGACCATCCCGACGTCGAAGAGCTCTACCGCCGCGCCTCCGCGATCGATCCCCGGATCTCGCTCTCGACAGTCTATCGGACGGTGAACCTGTTCGAGGAAGCGGGCCTCGTCACCAAACACGACTTCAAGGACGGCCGGGCGCGCTTCGAGCCGATCCCCGACGAGCATCACGACCACCTCATCGATATCCGCAGCGGCAAGGTCATCGAGTTCCGCAACGAGGAGATCGAAGCGATCCAGGAAGTCATCGCCAAGAGATTGGGCTACAAGCTCGTCGACCACCGCCTCGAGCTCTATGCGACGCCGCTGGCCCCCGAGACCAAGCGATGATCTTCCGCGTCCTGTTCTTCATCTTCGTCTACCTGCCGGCGCTGATTCTCATCGTGCCGCTGCAGTGGATCGTCACCCGTCTCAACCTGCCGTTCTGGCAGGTCATCCCGAGGCTCTTCCACAAGGTCGGCTGCATCTTCCTGGGGCTGCGCGTCAGGGTCATCGGCAAGCCCGCGACGGGGCGGCCGACCCTCGTCACCTCCAACCACATCAGCTGGACCGACATCATCGCCATCGGCTCGGTCGCCGACATCACCTTCGTCGCCAAGTCCGAGGTTCGCGACTGGCCGTTCGTCGGCTTCATGGCCTCGCTCCAGCGCACCATCTTCGTCGACCGCAACCGCCGCACGGACGCCAAGCGCACCAGCAGCGAGATGGGCCGTCACATGGCGGCGGGCAATGCCGTGCTGCTCTTTGCCGAGGGCCAGTCCGACATCGGCACCCATGTGCTGCCGTTCCGCTCGGCGCTGATCGGGGCCGCCCAGCATGCGATGATGGAGGCCGGCGCCAAGGACGTGCTGATCCAGCCCCTCACCATCGCCTATACCCACATGCAGGGGCTGCCGGTGTCGCGCAACGAGCGCTCACTGATCGCCTGGATCAAGTCCAGGTCGGTCGGCGAGAACATCCGCGAGATCCTCACCGGCCCGGTCAAGGACGTCACCGTCGCCTTCGGCATCCCGCGCCCGCTCGAACCCGGCGCCGACCGCAAGCAGGTGAGCAAGGCTGCCGAGCAGGATGTCCGCCGCATGCTCGTCGCCCTCAATCGCGGCCAGCCCCTCCCCGTCGTCGCCGATTAGGCATCGATCACGCAGAACTGGTTGCCCTCGGGATCGCGCAGCGTCGTGAAGTTGGCCCGGCTGTACCAGAAGGTGGCGCCAAGCCCGATCAGCCGGTTGGCTTCGGCCGCGCGATCCGGATGGCTGATGTCGAGATGGATGCGGTTACGGTCGGGCCGCGGCCCCGGCCAGTGCTGGAAACAAAGCGTCGGCCCCGGCCCGTCGACCATCACCGTCGTATCGGTCTCCGGCGTCAGCCCGAGGGAGGCGAGGCGGGCGATTTCGGCTTCGTCATAGGCGCGGACGGCATAGCCTTCCAAGGCCGCTGCCCAGAAGCGCGCGAGACCGGCCGGATGATCTGCGTCGATGACGATTTCTTTGAGTAGGCCCATGGTGCTCCTCCCCTTTCTCCGTTCTTCCATACACGTGGTGGGCACAAAAGGAGCATGGAACGGAGATTGGCGGTGGCGGCGGTGGCACGCCCTCGTGGCTCGTGGCTCGACAGGCTCGCCATGAGGGGGCTCACCATGAGGGCTACTGAGGGGCAGGCCCTTCTCTCGCGGAGAGGAGAAGGCGCTGACTGCCAGGTCCGGGACGGCGCGGCTGCACGAGCATTTGGCGGTGGCGAGGTATCCTGCTAAACCCCCGGGCCATGCCCAAGAAGCTCTACATCAAGACCTACGGCTGCCAGATGAACGTCTACGATTCCGATCGTATGGCGGATGCCTTGGCGCCGCATGGCTACGAACCGACCTTCGCGATGGAGGACGCTGACCTCGTCGTCCTCAACACCTGTCATATTCGCGAGAAGGCAGCCGAGAAGGTGTTTTCCGAGCTCGGGCGGCTGCGCGAGCTGCGCTTCGAGCGGCGGGCGCGCGGCGAGGACCTGATGATCGGGGTAGCGGGGTGCGTTGCACAGGCGGAGGGCGAGGAGATTGCCCGCCGCGCGCCGGTCGTCGATCTCGTCTTCGGGCCGCAGAGCTATCATCGCCTGCCCGAGCTGATCGCCCGCGCCGGCAATGGGCCGGTGGTCGATACCGAGTTCCCGGCCGAGGACAAGTTCGAGCATTTGCCTGCGGCGGACCGCCAGGTGATCCGCTCGCGCGGCCTCTCGGCCTTCCTCACCGTGCAGGAGGGTTGCGACAAGTTCTGCTCGTTCTGCGTCGTTCCCTATACCCGCGGCGCCGAAGTCAGCCGGCCGCTCGCCCAGGTGCTGGAGGAAGCGCAGCGGCTGAT
>JAEZBF010000091.1 GCA_023427545.1 Pseudomonadota bacterium | reverse complement strand
CCCCCGAGTTCTACTTCTGCGGCAACCACTCCGAAGAAGGTAAGCCGTACTGCGATTTCCACTCCCGCAGGGCCTACCACCAGATCGAAAAGAAGCGGCGGTAGATCAGCCGACTTCGAGATTGCTGCGACTCATGATGATTTTCCTGCTCGCCGCGTAGACCTGACGCTTCTGTCAGCTTCTTGCGAAGCGCTCGTCGAAGGCGTAGCCGGCGCCGCGCACCGTTCGGATCGGATCGGCTTCGCGGCCGCGGATGATCGCCTTGCGCAGGCGGCCAACGTGCACATCGACGGTACGTTCGTCGACATAGACGTCGTTGCCCCAGACGCCATCGAGCAGCTGCTCGCGGGAGTAGACGCGGCCAGGGTGGCGCATCAGATACTCGAGCAGGCGATACTCGGTCGGCCCGAGATGGACCTCGCGGCCAGCGCGGCGCACGCGATGGGCGTTGCGGTCCAGTTCGAGGTCGCCCGCCTTGAGCAATGCGGTGACGAGCTGCGGGTTGGAGCGGCGAAGCAACGCGGCGATGCGGGCCTGAAGCTCGGGGACCGAGAACGGCTTGACGACGTAATCGTCGGCTCCGGTCGCGAGGCCGCGCACCCGTTCCTCCTCCTCACCGCGGGCGGTGATCATGATGATCGGCACCCGCGCGGTTTCCTCCCGCGCGCGCCAGCGGCGGCAGAGCTCGATGCCGGAGAGCCCGGGCAGCATCCAGTCGAGCAGGATCAGGTCTGGGATCGTTTCGCGGATGCGTTCGACAGCTTCGTCGCCCGTCGCGGCGTCGAGGACGCGGTAGCCCTCCGCCTTGAGGTTGTAACGCAGCAGCTCGGCGACGTCTGTTTCATCCTCGACGATCAGGATCGTGGTCGGCACGGAGTCCGCCTCTGTGCTAGATCGCCTGCGCCGCCAGTTCGTCGGCATGCGCCGACAAGTGCCGGCCGGTTGCAAGGTAGTAGGCGGCTTCGGCGATGTTGGTCGCGTGATCGCCGATCCTCTCCAGGCTCTTGGTGCAGAAGAGGAAATGCGTGCACTGCGTGATGTTGCGCGGATCCTCCATCATGTAGGTGAGGAGCTCCCGGAACAGCGATGTATGGAGCGCATCGACCTCGTTATCGCGCTTGCAGACCTCGACCGAAGCCTCGGCGTCGCGCGTCGCGTAGGCATCGAGCGCCGACTTGATCTGCTGCGCCACGAGGTCGGTCATGTGCTTGACCCCGTTATAGAATTTTGGCGCGAGGCTCAGCTGCTCGATCTGCTGCGTGCGCTTGCAGAGCTGCTTGGCCATGTCGCCGGTGCGCTCGAGGTCGCTGGCGACTTGGATCGACGTGATGATCATCCTGAGGTCCGAAGCCATCGGCTGCCGCCGGGCGATCATCGAGACCGCGAGGTCATCGATCCGGCGCTGCATCCCGTCGATCTCGCGGTCTGCAAGGCGGATGCGCCGGGCCTCCTCCTTGTCGAGCTTGAGCAGGGCGGTCGCGGCCTCGGTGATCGCCTGCTCCACCATGCCGCCCATCTGGGAGATGGTCAGCATGAGCTCGGTCAGTTCCTCCTCGTAGGAGGTGACGATGTGGGACGTCGGCATCTCTCGTCTCCTTGGCGCGGCGCCGCTCAGCCGAAGCGGCCGGTAACGTAGTCCAGCGTCCGCTGCTGGGCGGGCGCGGTGAAGATCTGCTCGGTGCGGTCGAACTCGATCAGCGAACCAAGATACATGAAGGCGGTGTACTGCGATGCCCGCGCGGCCTGCTGCATGTTGTGCGTGACGATCGCGATGCAGAACTCCTCGCTCAGCTCTTCGATCAGGGCCTCGATCTTCGCCGTCGAGATCGGATCGAGCGCAGAGGCGGGCTCGTCGAGCAACAGGACCTCGGGACGGACTGCTACGGCGCGTGCGATGCAGAGCCGCTGCTGCTGGCCGCCGGACAGGCCAAGCCCGCTCTGGTTCAGCTTGTCCTTGACCTCGTCCCAGAGCGCGGCGCGGCGCAGAGCCGCTTCCACGCGGCCATCCATCTCGGATCTGGAGGGCTTCTCGTAGAGCCTGATGCCGTAGGCAACGTTGTCGTAGATCGACATCGGGAACGGCGTGGGCTTCTGGAACACCATGCCGACCTTGGAGCGGAGGAGGTTCAGGTCCTCGTTGCGGCCAAGGATATCGTGGCCTTCGAGGAGGACCTGTCCGGTGACGCGCTGGCCGGGATAGAGGTCGTAGATGCGGTTGAGGACGCGCAGCAGCGTGGACTTGCCGCAGCCGGAGGGGCCGATGAAAGCCGTGACCGTCTTGTCGCGCAGCGGCAGACTGATGCCCTTCAGAGCCTCAAACCCGTTGGCATAGTAGAAGTGGAGGTCCTTGATCTCGACCTTGATGGGGTTCTCCTCGCGCCGGGAAATAGCAGCGCCGGATGCTCCGAGGCGGTGCGCGTGGGTGGGCGTTGTGTCGGCCACATTCATGGCGTCGTCCCTATGACTTCCGGCTGGCGGCGATCGACCGCGCAACGACATTGATGATGAGGATGGTCGCGGTGACCAGCAGCGCACCGCCCCAGGCCAGCCGCTGCCAGCCTTCATAGGGGCTGAGAGCAAACTGGAAGATCACAGTGGGCAGGTTGGCCATCGGCTGGCTGAGGTCGGCAGTGAAGAACTGGTTGTTGAGCGCGGTAAAGAGCAGCGGCGCCGTTTCGCCGCTGATGCGCGCGATAGCGAGGAGAACACCGGTGACGATGCCGCTCCGCGCCGCGCGATAGACGACGAATGTCATTGTCTTCCAGCGAGGCGCGCCTAGCGCCGCCGAGGCCTCGCGGAGGGCGCTCGGCACGAGTCCGAGCATGTCCTGTGTCGTCCGGTTGATCACCGGCAGGGCGATCAGCCCGAGCGCCGCCGCACCGGCCCAGGCGGAGAAGTGCCCCATCGTGAGCACCACGGTGGTGTAGACGAAAAGGCCGATGATGATCGAAGGCGCGCTCAGCAGCACGTCGTTGATGAACCTGGCCGCCTCGGCGATCTTCGAACGGGCTCCGTACTCCGAGAGGTAAGTACCCGCGAGAATGCCGATCGGGGTAGCGACCACCACAGCGAGTACCGTCATTACAACCGAGCCGAAGATGGCGTTGCGCAAACCGCCGCCCTCGTCTCCCGGAGGCGGCGGCGTGTCCGCCAGGAAAAGCTGCGGTGAAATCGCCGAGACGCCTTCCACAACAAGTGTGAAGAGGATGGCGGCGAGGAAGAACAGGCCGATAACCGTAGAGATGATCGAGAGCGCGAGGCCAATCCGGTTCATGGCCATGCGGCGGGAGTAAACCGACATCACCGCCTCCTAGTACGACTTCGCCCGACCCAGCAGCCATTTGGCGATGCCGAGCACGGCGAAGGTGATGAGAAAGAGGATGAGCCCAAGAGCAATCAGGCTGGACGTGTAGAGGTCGCTTGTCGCCTCGTTGAACTCGTTGGCGATGGCTGCAGAGATAGTCGTTGCCGGTTGCAGGATTGAGGCGTGCACCTTGTGGGCATTGCCGATGACGAACGTCACCGCCATCGTCTCGCCCAGCGCACGGCCGAGGCCGAGCATGATGCCGCCCACGAGTCCGACCCGGGTGTAGGGCACGACGATCTTCCAGACGACTTCCCACGTCGTCATGCCCATGCCGTAGGCGCTCTCGCGCAGCAGTGTCGGCAGGGTGAGGAAAACGTCGCGCGTGATCGCGGTGATGAACGGCAGGACCATAATCGCGAGGATGATGCCGGCGGTGAAGAGGCCTACGCCGTAGGGCGGGCCCTGGAACAGCGCTCCGATCAGCGGCACGTTGCCGACGGTGCTGATGAGGAAGGGCTGTACCGTCGCCTGCAGGAAGGGCGCGAGGACGAAGAAGCCCCATAGGCCGTAGATGATGGATGGGATGCCGGCGAGCAGTTCGATTGCGACGCCGATCGGGCGGCGGAGCGGCGCGGGGCAGAGCTCGGTGAGGAAGATCGCGATACCGAAGCTGATGGGAATGCCGATCAGCATGGCGATGACGGATGTCATCAGCGTGCCGTAAATCGGTGCCGCTGCCCCATAAATCTCCTTGGCGGGGTTCCAGCGCTCGGTCGAGAGGAACTCGAGCCCGAAGGTCTGGAGCGCGGGCCAGGCGCCGTAGACCAGCGCCACGAGGACGCCGAGCAAAAGCGCCACCACGATGACGGCGGACGCCCAGGTCACGCCGAGGAAGACCCGGTCCTCGGTCTGCGCGCGGCTGGCCCGGGCGGCTACGCCGGGATCGACGTTGATCTTGCCTGCGACGATCTCAGTCATGGGTTCACGTTGTTCGTCCCTTCGCGGCGGCCGGCGGACGGGGTTGGCCCGTCCACCGCGATGCAGCGGCCCTCTAATGCGCCGGGGTGTATACCGGCTGACCGCCCGAGACGATCTCAGTTTCCCAGCTCTCGTGGATCATCTCGACGACGGAGTGCGGCATAGGGATGTAGTCGAGCGCGACGGCAGCCTCATCACCGTTGGCGTAGGCCCAGTCGAAGAACTTCAGCGCTTCCACGACAGCAGCCGGATCGGATGGCTCCTTGTGGACGAGGATGAAAGTCGCCGCGGTGATCGGCCAGGTGTCCGCGCCCGGCTGATTGGTCAGGATGAGGTAGTAGCCCGGCGCAGCAGCCCAGTCGGCATGCGCGGCGGCTGCCTGAAAAGCCTCGATCTTCGGCTCAACCACGGAGCCGTCGGCGTTCGTCATGCGCGTGTATGCGAGGTTGTTCTGCATCGCATAGGCGAACTCCACGTAGCCGATGGAGTTGCCCGTCTGCGCAACCGTGTTGGCGACGCCTTCGTTACCCTTGGCGCCGAGGCCGACTGGCCACTCCACTGACGCATTGACGCCGATCTCGTCGTCCCAGCTCTGGCTCACCTGGGCGAGATAGTAGGTAAAGTTGAAGGTCGTGCCCGAACCATCCGAGCGGTGAACGACCGCAATGTCGGTCGCCGGCAGGGGCACTCCCGGATTGAGCGCTGCGATCACCGTGTCGTCCCACCTGGTGACCTTGCCCTGGAAGATGTCGGCCAGCGCTTGCCCGTCGAGGGTCAGCTGTCCGGCAGCGATGCCCTCGACATTGACGATGGGCACGATCCCGCCGATCACCATGGGGAACTGTATGAGCCCGTTCTTGTCGAGCTGATCCTTGGTCTGAGGCTGGTCTGACGCACCGAAGGTCACCGTGCCTGCGATGATCTGCTTGATGCCGCCACCGGAGCCGATCGACTGGTAGTTCACCCCGACGCCGGTCTCTGTTTTGTACGTGTCCGCCCACTTGGCGTAGATCGGGTAGGGGAAGGTTGCGCCAGCGCCGGAAATGTCCCCGGCAACGGCAGGGCCTGCAATGGCTGGGCCAAGCATCACCGCCGCGGCAAAGAGCATGGGTCTCATCGATCTGTTCCCTTTCGGATGTGCGGCAGCGAGAACCGATCCCGATGCCACTCGACGGGCGCAACCTAGTGGCCTTCGGCGGAAGCTTTTATGTCGCTTCCGCGAACGTTGTGTGACAGGCTAAATATTTGAGCGTTCGAACGTTTTGCTCGGCCACCTCACCGCGGCAAGAGAATCTCCACGCTCGTTCCCTCGCCGGGCTGGCTGCGGATTGTCAGGCTGCCGCGGTGGCGCTGGACGATGTGCTTGACGATCGCCAAGCCCAGACCAGTCCCCTTCTTCTTGCGGCTCGACTCCTCGTCGACGCGGGAGAAGCGTTCGGTCAGCCTCGGCACGTGCTCCGCGGGAATTCCAGGGCCGTGGTCCACCACCTCGACCGCGTAGTCGAAGCCCGGGCGCTCGGTGCGAGTCAAACGAACTTCCACCCGGCCGCCCTCGCCGCCGTACTTGAGAGCGTTGTCAATGAGGTTCTCGAAGACCTCATAGAGCTCCTCGCGATCTCCGGTGATCGTCGCCGGCTCGTCGGGCGCGATGATCTCTATGACCATCCCAGCGTCCGCGGCATGGGTTTCAAGTCCCTCCCCTACCTCCCGCAGGAGGCCGGCAAGATCGAGCTTGCCGGTCGGGCGCACATGCTGGCGCATCTCGATGCGGGAGAGCGAGAGCAGATCATCGATGAGCTTGCTCATCCGCGCTGCCTGGTTGCGCATGATCTTGAGGAAGCGCTCGCGTGCGGCAGCATCGTTGGCCGCCGGACCCAGGAGCGTGTCGATGAACCCGATCAGCGAGGTGAGCGGCGTCCGCAGCTCGTGACTGGCATAGGCGATGAAGTCGCTACGCATCGCCTCGACGCGCTTTTCCTCCGTCCGGCTGCGGGCGGTCAGCACCAGCAGCCCATCCATTCCGGCGAGTGGCGCCACGGTGACCCGGTGCCAGGTCTCCGCTGGGGTCGTACGATGCAGCTCGGTGGTCTGCGGCCCGCTGGTGCGCCGCACCGCCTCAAGCATGGCGAGCACACTGGGATGGCGCAACGACATGCCGATCGGATCGCCCGGTCGTGTAGCAGGGAATTCTTGTGCTGCGGCGAGGTTGACGTGAACCACGACGAACCGCGCATCGAGCAGGATGCAGGGCTCGACCAGCGCATCGGCGAAAGCGCGCAGGGCGGCACCCGATTGGGCGTTCCTTAGCGTTTCGTCGGCGAGAGCGGTCGCTCCCGCCGGGCGCTGCCCGCCAATCCTCCCCAACCAGCGGCGCAGGAGGCCACCCTCATCGAGCTCAAACATTCGCACCTGCCATGGACTATCTTGGCATGGAGTTGCCATGCCGGTCGCCACCTGCGTTAAGAGAGGCAGAGGCGAGGAGGCGGCATTGGCAAGCGAGAGCTTCGACATCAACAGCGAGAAGCTGCCCAAGTGGATCAAGTCGGCGGCGATGACCTCCGGTGGCTTCCCCTACGAGGAGCGGCTCGACAAGGACAAGTACCAGGAGGAGCTGCAGCAGCTGCAGATTCAACTGGTCAGGCTGCAGGAGCACATGAAGCAATCCGGCGAACGCGTGCTGATCCTCTTCGAGGGCCGCGATGCGGCGGGCAAGAGCAGCTCGATCAACGCTTATCGCGAGCACCTCAACCCGCGCACCACCATCACCGTCGCTCTGCCGAAGCCGTCCGACCGCGAAACTACCCAGTGGTACTTCCAGCGCTATGCGGCCAACCTGCCTGCCGCCTCCGAAACCGTGCTGTTCGACCGCTCGTGGTACAACCGCTCCGGCGTCGAGCTGGTTATGGGCTTTGCCAAGCCGCAGCAGGTGGAGACCTTCCTCGACGAGGCGCCGCGGTTCGAGAGCATGTTGATCGACGACGGCATCCGTCTCTTCAAGTTCTGGCTTTCGATCGGACGCGAGATGCAGATGAAACGGTTCTGGGAGCGCCGGCAGGACCCGCTCAAGCAGTGGAAGCTCTCGCCCATCGATCTCGAGGCGATGGCCCGTTGGGACGCCTACACCGAAGCGGGGGAGCGCACGCTGACCGCAAGCGATACCGCCTTCGCACCCTGGACGGTGCTGCTCGCCAACGACGAGCGTCGCGCCCGGCTCAACATGATCCGCGTCATCCTCTCCCGCATGGACTATGCAGGCAAGGAGCCGTCGACCCTCGGGGCCATCGACGACAAGATCGTCCTTACCGCGGGGCAGTTCCTGGGACGCAGCCGCGCCGCGGGTTAGTCGGCACCGCTTCGGACGGCTGTTGACATTAATTAGCTGAATCTCTAATTAGTCTCTCGCCAAACAAGGCGAGGCATAGCTTGAGCATCAACACCGTCTTCGAAGCCCTGTCGCACCCCGTGCGGCGCAAGGTCCTCGCGTTGCTGCAGCGCGGGCCGGCGAGCGCAGGCGAATTGGCCGAGCATTTCGATCTCAGTAAACCCACGCTGTCAGTCCACTTCGCAAAGCTCAAGGAAGCCGAACTCGTCGTCGTCGAGCGGCGCGGCACCAGCCTTATCTACCACCTCAACACCTCCATTCTCGAGGAGGCGGTGTCCGGCCTCCTCAGCCTCAAGGACGAGAAATGAACCAGGTCCTCCTCTCCCGCCTCAATCTTCTTCTCCTCGGTGTGCTGGCCCTGGTCACCATCGGCGGCTACGCGCTCATCCCGCCAGGAACCCAGCTGCCCGTGCACTGGGGCATCTCGGGTCAGCCGGACTCGTTCCTGCCTCGTGAACAGGCGCTGCTGATCATGCCACTGCTGATCGCAGTGGTAGGGCTGATCTTCTGGGGAGTCGGCCGGTTCTCCCCGCCCGCCCAGCTCGAGGCGAGCCGTTTCGCATGGCGAACGGTCGTTCCCTCGGTTTTCAGGCTGTTCCTCGTCATCCAGACCTGCATCGTCCTCATCGGCATGGGGTATCCAGATGTCACCGTGCGCCTCATCTGCGGCAGCCTGGGCGTGATGCTGGTGTTGCTGGGCAACATCATGCCCAAGACGCAACCGAACGGCCTTGCCGGAATCCGCCTGCCCTGGCTGCAGGATCCCGCCGTGTGGCGGAAGACGCAGCGCCTGGGCGGTCTCCTCTTCGTGGCCGGCGGCCTCATTCTGATGGTCGCTTCGCTACTCCTGGTCGAAGCTACCCTGCTGCTGGCCGTCATCGGAATCGCGCTGATTTTCCCGCTGGCGGTCACCACGATCTACAGCTATCGCCTCGCCCACCGGCAGTCCTGAGCCGGGACGCCCGGGAGGGAACGATTGCGCTGCACAAGTGCGCAGCGCGATTTGACAGTGCCCCAGAAACGGCCTCAAGTGCGCCGCTGAGGACGGCGCCGGTCGACGCCCGTCGCGACCTGCCGGGGGGCGGATGGTCGAGCACGCGGCACAATCGCGAGATGCGCGCAGCCACTTGCCACCCGTGCGCACCCTGAGGGCGGGCGGCTCGTCTCCGTTCGTCCTCGTCTGCGATCACGCATCGAACCGCATCCCTGAACCCTACGGCGATCTAGGTCTTACGCCGGCACAGCAGGTGATGCACATTGCGTGGGACCCCGGTGCGCTCGCGGTCGCAAGGCGCCTCTCAGACCTCCTGGATGCCCCTCTGGTCGAAAGCACGGTCTGCCGGCTGGTGATCGACTGCAACCGCGACATCGATGCGCCCGATCTCATCCCGCCAGTCAGCGAGCGCACGGAAGTGCCCGGCAATCGCGGTCTGAGCACCGACGAAAGAGCGAGTCGGATCAAAGCTTTCCACGCGCCGTTTCACATGACAATCGAGGCGCTTCTCAGCCAACGTGAACGCGAGGGACAGGAGACAATTCTCGTTACCGTCCACTCCTTCACCCCAATCTACAGGGACGTCGCGCGGCCATGGCCGGTCGGCCTGATCCACGGCACCGGTCCATCCTTCACCGCCGCGGTCCGCGATGCGCTGCTCGATGAAGACGCCAACCTGAACGTCGGCTGGAACCAGCCGTACTCGGCCATGAACGGTGTCACCTACACGCTCGAGCATCACGGAGACGGTCGCGGGCTCCCAGCGACGATGATCGAAATCCGGCACGACGAGATCCTCAGCGCGAGCGGCGTTGCGCATTGGGCCGGCCGCCTGCAGCGCGCGCTTTCCGCAGCGCGCCTCGCGCTGCATCCCCATCATCACAGTGCTTCGGCAGCAACGCAGTCAGAACCAGGAGGCATCAATGGCTGACGGCAAGGTGGCGGGCGGCGTCAGGTACGCAACGCGTGAGCAGGATTACTTCGAAAAGCGTGGTCTGCAGCGTTATGCGGGAGTGTGGTCGCTCTGGGCGCTTGGGGTGGGAGCCGTCATTTCCGGGCACTTCTCGGGTTGGAATTTCGGCTTCGGTACGGGCGGATGGGGCGGCATGCTGGTCGCCGGCATCATCATAGCCATCATGTATGTCGGCCTCGTCTTCTCGATCGCGGAAATGAGCCCCGCCCTGCCCCACACCGGTGCCGCCTACTCGTTCGCCCGCACGGCAATGGGACCCTGGGGCGGGTTCGTCACCGGGCTCTTCGAGAACGTCGAGTACATCCTGACGCCGGCGGTGATCGTCACCTTCATCTCCGCGTACTTCTCCGCCATCGTCGGGCTGGACACTGCATGGCTGCCCGTCATCTGGATCGTGTTCTACGCAATCTTCCTTGGCCTCAACATCTACGGCGTGGCGCTCTCCTACAAGGTGACGCTGATCGTTACCCTCGCCTCGCTCGGCGTCCTCGTCGTGTTCTGGATCTCGGCCATCCCGCACATGGACTTCTCCCGCTGGGCGCTCAACATCGGCGTCGGACCCGACGGCAAAGCGGTGGAGCTGCCCGAGGGCAATGGCTCGTGGTTCCCCTTCGGCATTTCGGGTGTGCTTGCCACGCTGCCCTTTGCGGTTTGGCTGTTCCTCGCGATTGAGCAGCTTCCCCTCGCCGCGGAGGAATCGGTTGATCCCAAGCGCGACATGCCACGCGGCATTCTGCTGGGGCTCGGGACGCTGGCGATTTCCGCCTTCATGATCGTTCTGCTCAATCCCTCCGTGGCCGGTGTCGGTGCCTTTGCCCTTTCGACCTCCGGCGAGCCGCTGCTTGACGGCTTCCGGGCGATCTACGGCACCGGCCTATCCGTCATCCTCGGCCTAGTCGCGATGCTCGGGCTGATCGCCTCATTCCACACCATCATCTACGCGCAGGGGCGGCAGGTCTATTCGCTGAGCCGCGCTGGCTACTTTCCACCGGCGCTGTCGGTGACGCATCCGACCTACAAGACGCCGCACATCGCCATGATCTCGGGCGCGATCCTCGGGCTCGCGGTGATGCTCATCATCTGGTTTGCCAACGGCGGCGGAGG
>JAEZBF010000355.1 GCA_023427545.1 Pseudomonadota bacterium | reverse complement strand
GTTCTTGACCGAGAACGCCCCGAACCCGCGCAATTCGACACGGTCGCCGCGCGCCATGGCGGCACCGACTTCATCGAGTATGGCATTGACGATGTTTTCGATATCGCGCTGAAACAGATGCGGGTTTTCGTCTGCGAGTTTCTGGACGAGTTCAGACTTGATCATCGTGCCCCCCGGCGTCCCTTCACGAAGTCTTCTCGTCGCGGCTGGCCGTTGCACCCGCGTGGTGGTCCCCTCACAAGGAAGGGGTAGCGTGCCAAAGGGACACGAGCCCGTCAAGCGCGATCGGCCCTTGCTGAGGCAGCCCGAGCATGCCGCGGACCTGACCGCCGATGAGCCGCCAGATCAACGGTTCGCCGCTGTCGGGTGGCGGATAGGCGGTCGAGACCGGCAGGTCGGCCGCGACGCCTTTTTCGCTTTCGAGCCACGCCTGCGCCTCGTCCTCGCCGCCGATATCGTCGATCAGCTTGTCCTGCAGCGCCATGCGGCCCGTCAGGATGCGCCCGTCGGCAAGCGCCAGCGCCGTTGGCCGTTCGATGCCGCGCCGCTCGGCGACGATGTCGACGAACCAGTTGAAGCTGTCGTTGACGAGCTGGGCGATCGACGCCCGCACTTCGGGGCTCATCGGCTCATCGATGTCGGGCTCGGCCTTGAGCGGGCCGGAAGCGACCTTGTCGAGGTCGACGCCCACCGTCTGCATCAGCTTGCTTGCATCGACCGTCTGAAACAGCACGCCGATCGAGCCGACGATCGAGAGGCGCCGGGCAAAGATGCGGTCGGCGCCGATCGCGGTCATGTAGGCGGCCGAAGCGCCCAGTTCCTTGACTACCGCAACCACCGGCTTCTTGGCCCGCAGCGCGCCGAGCGCCTCGTAGAGCTCCTCGCCGCCCGCCGTGGTGCCGCCCGGCGAGTTGATCGAAACGATCACCGCCTTGACCTGGTCGTTCTCGGCGAGCGCGTTGATTGCCTTGAGCCGCGCCGGGTCCGAGGCGATCGTGCCGTCCACGTTGATCCGCGCGATGCGATCGCCAATCCCGCCACGCTCCATGCCAAACCGCGCCCCCATGGCGATCACCGCCACCGCGAGCGCCAGGAAGAACAGGATCCGCCACAACCGGCGCGACCGCCTCAGCTTGCCGTTCGCCGGAATCAGATGACTGGCGTCCGAATTGGCATCGATGCTCATGAACCGCCCCGCAACACGCCCGGTCGCCTTACGACCCACCCACGGCAAATGCAAGGCGGGGCGGCCGGTGATGGCGGCCGGATTCGCTGGATCACGTCAGCGGCTTGGCCATCATGCGGGCGTCGGTGCCGTAGCCCGCGAGCTTGTCGGCCAGCCCCGGCACCTCGAGAGGAGCAAAGCCGTGGCGGGTCCAGAAGCCGCCGGAGCCGCTGACGGCGACGAGGCTCATCGTCGCGAGGCGCTTGGCGCGCGCATGCTTTTCGAGTGCGGCAACGATCTGGCTCGCCGCCCCGATTCGCCGCGCGAGCGGCAGGATCGCAAGGTCGTGGATGTAGTAGGTATCGGGCCGGGCGGGCAGGGCACCGAGCAGGGTGTCCAGCGGCGGCGGCTCGGCGAAGAGCCACGGGTGGCTGAGCACATAGCCTGCCGGCCGGTCGCCGATCTCGAGCAGGAACGCGCCGTCGCGGTAGAGCTGCTGCTTTTCCGCCAGCACCTGCGGCGCTTCGAACAGCGTCGGATGCACCGCGGCCGCGATCGCCTCGACCTCCCCGAGGTCGAAGCCGGTCATCGTCCGCCATGCCACGTCCCTGAACTTCATTCCGAGCACTTTACAGCAAACGGCCCCCGCCGGTGTGGCGCGGGCCTCCTGATCAACAGCTCCGATGAGGCCGTTTGGCCTGTGGCCGGGCTTACTTCTTCTCGCGGTCCTTGAGCGCGGCGCCCAGGATGTCGCCGAGCGAAGCACCCGAGTCCGACGAACCGTAAGCGGCCACGGCCTCCTTCTCTTCGGCGATCTCGAGAGCCTTGATCGAGAGCGAGACCTTGCCGGTCTTGCGGTCGACAGCCGTGACGCGCGCATCGACCTTCTCGCCCTTGGAGAAACGCTCCGGACGCTGGTCATTGCGGTCGCGCGAGAGATCGGCGCGGCGGATGAAGGCAGTCATGTCGCTGTCGGCGATGCGGACTTCGATGCCGCCGTCGGTGACTTCCGTCACCGTACCGGTCACCACCGCACCCTTGCGCATGCTGTCGCCGGCGTCGGCGATCGGGTCGCCGCCGAGCTGCTTGATGCCCAGCGAGATGCGCTCCTTCTCGACGTCGACGTCGAGCACCTGCGCCTTGACCATGTCGCCGCGGTTGTAGTGCTCGAGGGCTTCCTCGCCCGCCATCTTCCAATCGAGGTCGGAGAGGTGGACCATGCCGTCGACATCGCCGTCGAGGCCGATGAACAGGCCGAACTCGGTCTTGTTCTTGACCTCGCCCTCGATGGTCGCACCCACCGGGTACTTCTCGGCGAAGGTTTCCCACGGATTGGCCAAAGTCTGCTTGAGTCCCAAGGAGATACGGCGTTTGTCGGGGTCGACTTCGAGCACCATCACTTCGACTTCCTGCGAAGTCGACACGATCTTGCCGGGGTGCACGTTCTTTTTGGTCCAGCTCATCTCCGAGACGTGGATCAGCCCCTCGATGCCCGGCTCGAGCTCGACGAAGGCGCCGTAGTCGGTGATGTTGGTGACGCGGCCGGTGAACTTGGCCCCGACCGGGTACTTGGCCTCGATGCCTTCCCACGGATCGGCCTGGAGCTGCTTCATGCCCAGGCTGATGCGGTGGCTCTCGTGGTTGATGCGGATGATCTGGACCTTGATGGTCTCACCGATCGAAAGTACTTCGGACGGGTGGTTGACGCGACGCCACGCAATGTCGGTGACGTGCAGCAGGCCGTCGATGCCGCCGAGGTCGACGAATGCACCGTAGTCGGTGATGTTCTTGACCACGCCGTCGACGATCTGGCCTTCCTCGAGCTGCTGGACGATTTCCGAACGCTGCTCGGCGCGGCTCTCCTCAAGGATCGCACGGCGCGACACGACGATGTTGCCGCGGCGCTTGTCCATCTTCAGGATC
>JAEZBF010000344.1 GCA_023427545.1 Pseudomonadota bacterium | reverse complement strand
CCGTCGTCCATCTGGTGATCTCCCCCGGTGGGCTGGATAGCGAAAGCCGCCCGCCGGTCCACGCGGGCGGCTTTCTCGATCTACGATCAGTACGCGGTCGGAAGCAGTTCCTTGGCGTTTTCCGGCGTGTACATCTGGTCGGGGTTGATGATGGTCGCCGGGATGCTCTCGCCGTTGGCGTAAGCCATCGCGGTGTCGAACGCCTTGGGTCCAAAGCGCGGGTTGCACTCGACCACCGCTTCGATCTTGCCGTCGACGACGAGTTGGACGGCTTCCTTGCCGCCGTCGATCGAGAACACCAAAACGCCATCGCGGCCAGCGGTCTTGCCCGCAGCTTCGAGGGCGGCGATGGCGCCGATCGCCATCTCGTCGTTGTGGGCATAGATCACGTTCGCGTCAGGGTGCGCCTGGAGCAGGGTTTCCGCGACCTGACGGCCCTTGTCGCGGGCGAAGTCGCCCGACTGGCTGGCGACGATCTTGTAGTCGGAATGCTGGGCGATGACGTCGTCGAAGCCCTTCTTGCGGTCATTAGCCGGCGACGAGCCTACGGTGCCTTCGAGCTCGATGATGATCTTCTTGTCGCCATTCATGCCCACGAGATACTCGGCGACGCGCTGACCTTCCTCAATGAAGTTCGAGCCGATGAAGGTGACGTAATCCTCGCCAGGCTTGGCGAGCGACTGGTCGACGTTGCGGTCAAGCAGGATGACGGGAATACCGGCCTGCTTGGCAGCCATGATCGCGGGGATCAGCGGCTTTTCTTCGCGCGGGGCGAGGAAGATGATGTCGACCTGCTGGGCGATCATGGAGTTGACGTCGGCCACCTGCTTGGCGGCTGAACCGGCGGCGTCGGTATAGACCAGCTGCCAGCCGCGCTTCTTGGCTGCGTCCTGCATGCTGGCGGTCTGCGCCAAGCGCCAAGGGTTGATGGACTCGGTCTGGGCGAAGCCAGCCTTGTAGGTGTCCTTCTTGGCAAGCGGCGGCGCGGCGGCAAAGGCACGCTGGGCCATCGTCGCGGCCGCAGCGGCGGCAGCCGAGCCAATCAGCATCTGACGGCGATTGAAGTTCATGGGTAGTCCTCCCAAACTTGGTTTGTGGTTGGTCCGGATAGTCGGTGGCCCTCTAAGGGCCTAGTCACCTTGCAGCCACCTCCGGGTGGCCTCTCCTCTTGGCGGGGTGATGCCCGGCCGGCTGTACTCCTCTTGCTTGGACTGGCCCTCTCCTCAGTTGAGTGCGGCAACGCGACTGGGGGAGCCCGCCCGCTCCCCCGTCCCCGCGCCCCCGCGCAGGGCATCGGAGGTGTTGCCTTCGATGCCCAAGACGAAATCCGCGCAACGGTCGCCCAGCATCATGGCTGGCGCGGCCGTGTTGCCGGCATTGATGTTGGGACAGGCCGACATGTCGGCGACCCGCAGGTTGTCGATGCCGCGCACGCGCATGGCGGCATCGAGCACCGCCATGCGGTCGCCGTCCGCGCCCATGCGAGCGGTGCCGGCCGGGTGATAGTTGGTCTTGACCATCTTGCGGCAGTGGGCGGCGAGCGCCTCATCGCCGAGGTCTGCCGGATCGGGCCGCAGGATGCGATCGATACGGTTACCGAGCGGCGGGTTCTGCAGCGCGCGCAGGAAGAAGCGCTGGCCGGCGATCATGGTGGCCATGTCGTCGGGGTGCTTGAGCAGGTGCGGCGAAACCACCGGCATGTCCGCCGGGTTGGACGAGCGCAGCTTCACGAAGCCGCGCGACTTCGGCTTGGTCACCACGGTCGTGATGGTCACGCCGTAGGTCGGCTTGATCAGCTTGAGGAGGTCGCGATCGAGATAGACGAAGGGCACGCAAAAGGCCTGGATGCTCGGCTCGGCCTCGGGATCAGTCGGGTTGACGAAGGCGCCCGCTTCGACGCCAGCGGAAGTGATCACCCCGGTGCCGAACACCTTGAACTGGATGCCGTGCATGATCATGCGCCAGCCATCGGTGTGGGTGTAGTAGCCGTAGGGTCCGTTGGCGGCGGAAAGGATCGGTACCTCCGGGTGATCCATGAGGTTCTGGCCGACGCCAGGGAGATCGGCAACGACATCGATGCCGTGCTGGCGGAGCTCATCGGCAGGGCCGATGCCTGAGAGCATCAGCAGCTTAGGGGTTACCAGTGCCCCCGATGAAACGATGATGTCGCCGCTGGCGTATGCGGTCTGCTCGGCGCCGCCCGCTAGGCGGTAGACGACGCCGGTGGCGCGCTCGTTCTCGACGATGATGCGACTGACTTCGGCGCGCAGCTTGAGGGAAAGCCGGGGGTCCTTCATCAGCGGCTCGATGAAGGCATAGGCGGCGCTGCTGCGTTTTCCGCGGCGATTCATGAACTGGTAGAAGCCGACGCCGCGCTGCTGCGGGCCGTTGAAATCGTGCGTCAGCGGAACGCCGAGGCCCTGCATGGTCTGGACGAACCAGCGCGAGACGTCGTCGATATGGCCGGGGTCGGAGACGAGCAGCGGGCCGTCGGCGCCATGGCGCTCGTCGTAGAGGCGGTTGTTGCCCTCCATGCCCCGGAAATGCGGCAGGACGTGATCCCAATCCCAGCGGACGCCGGCATTGCTGCCGCGCAGCAGGGCGTCCCACTCGTTGTAGTCCGAGGGGCGGCCGCGCATGTAGACCTGCGCGTTCACCGAGGTGCCGCCGCCGAGCACATTGCCCTGGCTGATGTCGTGCTGCCGGCCGTCCAGATGCTCCTGTGGCGGCGTGGTGTGGTACCGCATGAACTTGCTGCCGTTGATCATCTTGAAGATGCCCGGCGGCATGTCGAGGAGCGGATGATGGTGCGAGTGCCCGGCTTCGAGCAGCAGCACGCGGCGTCCCGCCTGCACCAGTCGCGCGGCGGCAACGCAACCCGCAGCGCCGCCACCGACAACGATATGATCGTAGGTTTCGGCCATGTTCAGCGTTCGTCCATTGCGGGTGCCGGATCGGCGCTGAAGGTGCCGCGGACGTATTCCCAGGCGGCCGACAGGTGGCTCTGCAGCGCACGCTCGGCAGCGTCGGGATCGCGGTCGACGATGGCTGCAAAGATCTCGCGGTGGCTGAGGTAATTGACGCGGTTGCGCTCGGGAGAACGCAGCATGCGATCCCAGTGCGGCGAGAGCCAGGAGGTGAAAGCCCGGTGGATCGACGGCATCACCGGGTTACCGGGAACGTCGTAGAGCACGGCGTGGAAGGCGGTGTCGGTGGCGTAGAAGCGGGCCGAGTCCGGAATGGCGCGCTCGTTGGCGTCGAGGGCGGCCCGGAGGGCGACGATGTCGTCCTTGCGGGCATGCAGTGCGGCGTGCCGGACCAGAGCCGCCTCAAGGAAGACCCGCACGTCATAGAGGTTCTTTACCCCGGTGTTCTGGGCGAGCAGGTGGCTGACCACGCCCCCCAGCGCCGAGAGCGCGGCGTCGTAGCCCGGACGCCGAACGACGGGGCGGAAACGCGGGCGCGCCTCGATCAGGCCGCGGCTTGCCAGCCGCGCGATCGCCTCGCGCACGACGGTGCGGCTGATGCCGTACTCTGCCATCAGCTCGCGCTCGACAGGCAGGTAGCTGCCATCGGCGAGCTCACCGGCAGCGATCCGCGACTCCAAGCGCGCAACGACGGCATCGGCGGCCCGGGAGGGCGCACGCGCCAGGGTTACGGTCTGCGGGTCGGCAGTCTCGTCCAGCACCAGGCTCCTCCTTCATGCTGTGATTTGATCCGACAAATCCGACGAGAGCGCAACAACGAAATGCATCTGGTCGGACCAAAATCACCGGAACGGTTGACTCGCCGAGCCAAGTTCGGATGTTTGCGGTCTGTCGTCCGACCAAAGGAGGGTGCTGGTGCTGCAGGAATTGCTCGCGGGGCTGACTGGCGGCGGCATTGCTCGCGGCGAGATGTTCATCGACGGACGCTGGACACGGGGCGCGGCGGAGGGGCAGACGGAGGTCGAGAACCCCGCGAACGAGGCGGTGATCGCGACGGTGCCCCAGGGCGGCGTCGAGGATGCGCACGCCGCCCTCGACGCCGCGAAGCGGGCGCAGCCGGCCTGGGCGGCGCTGCCGGCGATCGAGCGCGGGCGGCTGGTTTCGGCACTGGCGGACGCGGTGCGGGCGAACGATGGCGTGCTGGCGCGGATCGTCGTTGCCGAGCAGGGCAAGCCGCTCAGCCAGGCAATGGGCGAGATCGGCGCGACCGAGACCTTCCTGCGCTATGCGGCCGAGAATGCGCGGCGGATCGAAGGCGATATCTTCCCCTCCGATGCACCGAACGAGGAGGTGTGGATCCGGCGCGTTCCGCATGGCGTGGTGGTGGGGCTGACGGCCTGGAACTATCCGTCGGCGCTGGCGGCGCGGAAGGCCGGGCCGGCGCTGGTTGCGGGCAATACGTTCGTGCTCAAGGGGCACGAGTTCACTCCGATCTCGGGGCTCGCGATCGCGGCGCTGGCGGAGCAGGTCGGCTTCCCACCGGGGGTGTTCAACGTCGTCACCGGGCTGGGGCGCTCCGTTGGCGAGGCGCTGGTGACTTCGCCGCTCTCCGACCTGATCACGATGACGGGCAGTACTCGTGCGGGGAAAGAAATCTATCGGGCGGGTGCGGACCGGATCAAAGTCATCCGCTTGGAACTCGGCGGTAAAGCGCCATTTATCGTCATGGATGATGCCGATATCGACGCTGCAGTCGAGAGCGCGATTACCGCCAGATTTACAAATTGCGGGCAGATCTGCACGTGCAACGAGCGGATGTATGTGCACGAAAAAATTGCGGACGAATTCGTCGAGAAGTTCGTGGCGCGGGCGCGGGGGCTGACGATCGGGGACCCGCTGGGGAACCCGGACATGGGGCCCAAGATCAGCGGACCGGAGGTGGACAAGGTCGCGGGGATCGTGCGCGAGAGCGTAGCGGCGGGGGCCGAGGTTCTCCTCGAGGGCGGACCGCTGAAGGACGGCGCCTACGCCAAGGGGCACTGGTATGCGCCGCCCGTTCTGGCGCTGCGCGACAACAATTCGCCGGCGATGCAGCAGGAGATTTTCGGACCGGTCGTGCCGGTGCTGCGCGTCTCCGATTTCGAGGAGGCGCTGCGGCTCGCGAACGACAGCGAGTACGGGCTATCAGCATATGTTTACACGCAGAATCTGAAGCGGCTGATGCGGCTCGTGGACGGGCTGGAGTTCGGCGAAATCTACTTCAACCGCACCAACGGCGAGCTGATCCAGGGTTTCCATACCGGCTGGGGGCAGGCGGGGTTGGGCGGGGAAGACGGGAAGTATGGGTTCGACGGGTACCTGCGCAAGAAGACCATGTACGTGAACTGGGCGTGAGGCGGCGGCAAGTGGGCGATACGACGATCCGGGACGTGACGGCGCGGCTCTACCGGGTGCCGCTGCGCGAGGCGATGAGCGACGCAAAACACGGCGCGCACACGCATTTCGAGCTGGTGACGGTGACCATCCGTTGCACCGACGGCAGCGAGGGCGTGGGGTATACCTATACCGGCGGCAAGGGCGGTCACGCGATCAAGGCGATTATCGACTACGAGCTTGCGACGATGCTGGCCGGTCGAAGACCGACAGATATTGCGACGATCTACGACGAGATGCTCTGGCACATCCACTACGTGGGCCGCGGCGGCATCACCTCGTTCGCGATCTCGGCCTGCGACATCGCGCTGTGGGACCTGAAGGGCAAGCGCGAGAACCAGCCGCTGTGGCGGATGGCGGGCGGTGCCGGCCGCATGACAAAGGCCTATCGCGGCGGCATCGACCTCAACTTCCCGCTCGACCAGCTGCTCGACAACATGCGGAGCTACCTCGCGGCGGGCTTCAACGCGGTCAAGATCAAGGTCGGCCAGCCCGAGCTTGCGACGGACGTCGCACGAGTGAAGGCAGTGCGCGAGCTGATCGGACCCGACGTCACCTTCATGGTCGATGCGAACTACGGGCTAGACGTGCCGCAGGCAATCGAAGCGGCCAGGGCGTTCGCGCCCTACGACCTGCTGTGGTTCGAGGAGCCGATCATCCCCGACGACTACCTCGGACACGCGGCGATTGCCGAGGCGACCGGAATGCCGATCGCGACGGGCGAGAACTACCACATCATCGAGGAGTTCGAGCACGCGCTGCGCTGGGGCAAGCTGTCCTTCATCCAGCCGGATGCGAGCAATTGCGGCGGCATTTCGGGGTGGCTGCGGGTGGCGGAGCGTTCGCGGGCTGCCGGCATTCCGGTCTGCTTCCACGGCATGCAGGAGCTGCACGTGAGCCTGGTTGCGGCGCAGCCCAATGCCGGCTGGCTCGAGGCGCACAGCTTCGATATCGACACCTATACGATGCGGCCGCTGGTGCTCGAGAACGGGCTCGCGGTGGCGCCGGATACGCCAGGCACGGGCGTGGCGTTCGATATGGACAAGCTCGCGCAGTATGAGCAGCGGGACTAGGTCAGAGCGGTGCGAGTTGCCCTGGGTCCTCGGGTCAAGCCCGAGGATGACGGGCGGTGGGTGCGGCGACTAGCTACGCGGCGAACACCTGCTCGCCGGTGATCCACGTGGCGCGCACCGCGAGGTCGCTGGAAAGGTGGACGAAGCTGGCCTGGGCGCCGGGGTTGAGATGGCCGTGGTGGGCGCCCTGCCCTACCGCTTCTGCCGGATAGACGGTCGCCATCCGCAGCGCCTCCTCGAGCGGCAGGCCGATGGTGCGGTGCATGAAGACGATGGCGTCGATCATCTTGAGGTCCGCTCCGGCGAGGGTGCCGTCGGCGAGGCGCAGCGCACCGTTCTTGCGGTAGATGGTGCGGCGGTTGAGCGTGAAGCTCTCGAGATCGGTGCCGGTGACCGACATCGCATCGGTAACGAGGAAGATGCGGCCGGGTCCGGTCTTGGCCCGCAGCGCAATCCCGATGGCCTCGGGCGCGACGTGAATGCCGTCGGCGATCAGCCCAGCGTGGAGCCGCCCATCGCTCAGCGCCGCTCCGACGACCCCCGGTTCGCGATTGGTGAGCTGCGACATGGCGTTATAGAGGTGCGTGACCATGGTCGCGCCGGCCGCTGCCGCCGCCCTGACGGTGGACATGCCGGCCTCGGAGTGGCCGACCGAGACAATGATGCCGGCGCCCGCGAGCGCCGCGACCTGCTGCGGCGTCACGGTCTCGGCGGCGACGGTGCTGATGAGGACCGGCAGCGACCTGGCCGCTTCGACCAGATTGGCAAGATCGGCAGCGTCCATCGGCCGTATGAGTGCCGGGTCGTGGGCGCCTTTGCGGGCGATCGAGAGGTGCGGGCCCTCGAGATGCAGGCCGAGAAAGCCGGGCACCTTCCGGGCCGCGGCTTCGATGCCGGCCGCGATGGCTCTGGCAGTGATCTCCGGCGTGTCGGTGATCAGGGTGGGCAGCAGCGCGGTCGTGCCGAAGGGCGCGGGGGCCGCGCAGATGGTGCGGATGCCTTCGAGCGTCGGCTGCTCGTTGAGAAGGATGCCGCCGCCGCCGTTGACCTGGAGGTCGACGAAACCCGGGACCAGCAATCCGCCGTCGAGCGCAACGGTCTGCGCGCCGGCGGGCGGAGTGCCGGAAATGCCGAGGACCGTGCCGTCCACGACCAGCAGGGCCTTGTCCTCGTGCCAGGCCTCGCCGTCGAAAATGCGGGCGCCGGTATAGGCGGTGGTCACGCTCACAGAGTCTCCGTCACTTTCTTGAGGTGGGGGGGCCGGTCGGGGTCGTTGCCCAGATGGCGGGAGAGCGCTTCGGCGAGGGCATAGAACGGCACGACGAGGGCGAGCGCATCGGTGATGGGATGGCCGGTTTCGGGCACCGGCAGGTGTAGCGCCGAGGCAGCGAGCCGCGAGGTGGCAAAGACCCGCGCCCCCTGCCCCGCCAGGCGTTCGGCGATCTCGGCGACGGATTGCTCCGCGGCGTCGTGCGCCGCGAGCGCCAGGATGGGAAAGCTCGCTTCGACGATGCGGGAGGGGCCATGCACCACCTCGGCGGCCGAATAGGCCTCGGCGTGGATGCCGCAGGTTTCCTTGAGCTTGAGGCTGGCCTCGCCGGCAATGGCGAGCGCGGGGCCGCGGCCCAGCACGTAGACCGATCCATCGGGCCCGAGCGCGTCGCGCAGCGGCGTCCAGTCGAGCTCGAGTCCGGGTGCAAGGGTCGTGGGCAGCCGGGCCACGGCCTTGGCGAGCGCCTCGTCCGCGGTCCAGGCTGCGAGGACGGCAAGGCCGGCAACGATCGAGGAGACGAAGCTCTTGGTCGCGGCGACGCTGCGCTCGGGACCGGCGCGCAGGTCGATGTCGCGCTCAGATGCTTCGGCGAGCGGCGAGCCGGGGCTGTTGGTGAGCGCGACGGTAAGGGCGCCGCTCCGCGCCGCCATTTCGGTCATGGCGACGATGTCCGGGCTCTTGCCGGACTGCGAGATGGAGATCGATGCGCAGCGGCCGAGCTTCATCGGCCGGTTGTAGATCGAGGCGATGGAGGGACCGATCGAGGCGACCGGCACGCCTGCAGTGAGCTCTATCGCGTACTTCAGGAACGAGGCGGCCTGATCGGACGAGCCCCGTGCGATGGTGACGATGGCGGCGGGATCGCAGTCTCGCAGCGCTGCGCCGGCGGCAGCGAGATCGGCTGCACCGTCGCCGAGCAGGCGCGCAACCGCGGCGGGAATCTCCTCGATCTCGGCGCGCATCAGGCTGGTCATCGGCAGTGCTCGGTGTGGGTGTGGGCCCGTGATAGCAAGCGCGGCGAGGGCTGGCGAGGGGTGAGCGGGTTCGGTGCGGGGGAACGCGCGCGGTGCCACGCCCTCGTGGTTCGACGGGCTCACCATGAGGGCTACTGTGAGAGACATCGCGCCCGCGGAGGACCTCATGGTGAGCCCCTCATGGCGAGCCTGTCGAGCCACGAACCACGAGGTCCAGGCTCACCCCGACAACGCGGCTACCAGTTGGTGACGGAGCCGTCGCCGCGCTTGAGGTGGGGGGCTTCCCAGAACTTGAAGCTCTGCTTTTTCACCAGCTCCTCGTCGACCTCGACGCCAAGGCCCGGTGCGTCGCTGACGGGGTAGACCGCGCCGTCGAGGCGGGGCTGGGTGATGAAGATCTCCTGGTTGTCGAAGCCGTGGTAGAGCTCGCCCGGGGAGGCGCGGGTTTCCAGCCAGGCGAAGTTCGCGACCGCGGCGGCGAAATGGATGGTTGCGGCGGTGCAGATCGGGCCCAGCGGGTTGTGCGGCATCATGTCGACGTAGTGCGCCTCGCTCCAGCCCGCGACCTTCATCGCCTCGGTCAGGCCGCCTACGTTGCAGATGTCGATGCGGTTGAACTGGTGGATGTTGCGCTCGATGTAGGGCACGAACTGCCACTTTGAGGAGAACTCCTCACCGATGGCGAAGGGGATGTCGGTCATCCGGCGGAGTGCCTCGTAGGCCTCGGGCGTCTCGTCGCGGATCGGCTCCTCGAGGAAATCGAGGGTGCCGGAGGGCATCTTCTGGCAGAAGCTCGCGGCTTCGGCCACCGACAGGCGGTGGTGATAGTCGATGCCCAGCACCGGGCCTTCGCCGACCGCCTCGCGGGCCGCGATCATCCATTTGTAGGTCTCGGCGATGCTCTCGCGCGGCTCGAACAGTTCCGGGCTGGTCTGGCCGTAGGGCATGAAGCGGATGACGTTCCAGCCCTGGGTGATCAGTTCCTTGGTCTGTTCGACGGCCTCGGCACAGGCGTGCGAGCGGGTGGTCGCAAACGTGGGGATGACGTCGCGCTGCTTGCCGCCGAGCAGCTGATAGACCGGCACGCCGAGCGCCTTGCCCTTGATGTCGTACAGCGCGATGTCGATGGCCGAGATGGCCGCCTGCAGGACGCGGCCGCCCTCGAAATACTGGCTGCGGTACATCTCCTGCCAGATGCGGCCGACCTGCATCGGGTCGCGGCCGATGATGAACTCGCGATAGTGCTCGATCGCGCCGACCACTGCCTTCTCGCGGCTGGACAGGCCGCTCTCGCCCCAGCCGTAGATGCCCTCGTCGGTTTCGACCTTGACGATCAGCTGGTTACGCGTGCCGACCCAGGTCGGGTACGGCGTGATGGCAGTAATCTTCATGTAAATCTCTCTCGTTGTCACGCCGCCGAACCGGGAAAGTCTGCAAGCCTTCCCGGCAACGCTGAGGTCTCACCAACTGGTCATCGTGCCGTCCTCGAGCCGGGCGACCGGGAGGTAGGCGGGCTTGTAAGGGTACCTGGCGGCGACGGCTTCATCGATGTCGACGCCGTGGCCGGGAACTTCGCCGGGCATGAGATAGCCGCGGTCATAGGACCAGGCGCAGCGGAACATCTCGTGCGTCGCTTCGGTGTAGCCGGTGAATTCCTGGATGCCGAAATTGTTGATCGCAACGTCGACCTGGATGTTGCAGCCCATGGCGATGGGCGAGACATCCATCGGGCCATGGCAGGCCGAGCGGACGTGGTAGATCGAGGCGAAATCGAAGATCTTCTTGAGGCCGGTGACGCCGCCGGCATGGACCGACGTAACGCGGATGAAATCGATCAGCTGCTCGGAGATGAGCTGCTGGCAATCCCAGATGGTGTTGAAGATTTCGCCTACTGCGAGCGGCTGGGTGGTGTGCTGGCGGATAAGCCTGAAGCCCTCCTGCAGCTCGGCCTGGATGGCATCCTCGAGCCAGAACAGCCGGTAGGGCTCGAGGTCCTTGCCGAGCCGGGCCGCCTCGATGGGCGTCAGGCGGTGGTGGACGTCGTGCAGCAGGTGGACGTCCCAGCCGACCGCGTCGCGGAGCTTCTCGAAGAGCTTCGGGATCAGCGGCAGGTACTTGTGGGTGGCCCAGACCTCCTCGACCACGATCTCCTTGATCATGCCGCCGGCGGCCTGATCGGTGGAGGGGCCGGTGCCGTAGATGGGCGGGAGGCCGGGAATGGCGACCTGGGCGCGGATGGCCTCGAGCCCCTGTTCGCGCAGCGCGACGACGCGCTCTACAGTCTCGGAGATATCGAGGCCGCCGACGTGCTTATAGACCATCACCCTGTCGCGGCTCTTGCCGCCGAGGAGCTGGTAGAGCGGCATGTTCGCCGCCTTGGCCTTGATGTCCCAGAGCGCCA
>JAEZBF010000083.1 GCA_023427545.1 Pseudomonadota bacterium | reverse complement strand
CCCCGCGCCCGGTCGAGGAAACGGAGGTAGTCAGCGTTGTCGAAGAACATCTGGGTGATCGCGCGGCTGGCGCCGGCATCAAGCTTGCGCTTGAGGTTATCGATATCGGTAGCCCAATCGGGGCTTTGCGGGTGCTTTTCGGGATAGGCGGCGACGGAGATATCGAAGTTACCCAGCCGGGATATACCCGCCACGAGGTCAGCGGCGTTGCGGTAGCCCTCCGGGTGCGGCACGAAGGGCTGGCCGACGCCTTCAGGGGGATCGCCCCGTAGCGCAACGATCCTGCGGATGCCCGCGTCTGCATAGCCTCGCACCACGTCGTCGACCTGGCCTTTGCTGGCGCCGACGCAAGTGAGGTGGGCGGCAGCATCGATCCCGGTTTGCACCTTAATCTGGGAGACCATACGGAGCGTGCGTTCGCGCGTCGTCCCGCCTGCACCGTATGTGACCGACACAAAGCGCGGCTTGAGCGGAGCGAGCTTGCCCACGGAGTCCCAGAATCGCTCCTCCATCGCGTCGGTCTTGGGAGGGAAGAACTCGAAGCTGAGCTTGAGTGGGGGACGCTCCGACGTGAGCTTGCGGCTTGGCCGCAGGATCGCATGCTCGTTCATCAGGCAACGCTCCGTTGGGCGGCGGGCTGATCGACGAGCCGCCAGAGGCAAACGGTCAGGCTCTCGGCCCCATCAGTCTTGGGAATGGTTTGCAGGGTTTCGACGGACAGGCCGGCGGCGCGCGCCCAATTCTGCATCTGCGTCTCGGAAAGCCCTAGGCGTCGATGGGCATGGTGGGTGCGCAGGAACTCGAGTTCATTCGGTGCAAAGTCGACCACTAGTAACTCTCCGCCGGGCCGCAGCGAGCGGCGGACCTCCGCCAGAAGGCGGCCGGGGTCGTCGAAATAGTGCAGGACCTGGTGGATGACGATGAGATCAGCGCGGCCTAGTGCCGGATCGAGGTCGGCGATGTCTCCGAGCCGCACCTGGGCGTTGGCAATGCCCGCTGCTGCAATTCGCGCGCGGGCGACCGCTAGCATTTCGCGGCTGGAATCTATGCCAACTGCACGGCGGTAGTTCGGCGCTAGCAGCTCGAGCATCCGGCCGGTGCCGGTACCGAGGTCGAGCATCAGGTCGATGGGGCGGGATCCGACAGCCTCGCGGACAGCATCTTCGACCGCCGATTCGGGGGCGTGCAGGCGACGGAGCGCGTCCCAATCCGCGGCGACCTTGGCGAAGTAGTCGGCCGCTGCCTTCTGCTGGGCAGCGCGAACCCACTCGAGCCGGCTCCGGTCGCGAGCCACTTCTGAGTCAGCGGGATCGAGCCGCGCAAGCAGCCAACGGGCCAGCTCCGCGGCCTCGCCGCTCTCAGCAAGGCCGTAGTAGGCCCAGGCGCCTTCAGCGTTGCGCGAAACAAGGCCGACGTCCGCGAGGAGTTTAAGGTGTCGGGAGACGCGCGGCTGGCTCTGGCCCAGAATCTCAGTCAAGTCCTTGACGGTGTGCTCTCCGTCGGCGAGCAGCGCGAGCAGGCGCAGGCGCGTGCTCTCGCCCGCTCCGCGCAAGGCGGCCACCAATGTCGCAAGATCGGCCACGCCGACGCTCTGATGAGACATAAAGATATCTTTATATCCCGGCGGCGACGGGGTCTAGCGGAACGTTTGACGACCACGTTGCCTTAGGCGGCCACGCTCCGTTTGCGGAAGGCGTGGGCGCGCCAGAGCTCGAAGATATCGTTCGCCTCTTCCTGCGTCAGCGCCTCAAAGCGGCGGCGGACATTCGCCTTGTCTTCCTCGGTCGGCAGATCCCGCCAGGGCAGGCTCGCGACGATAGCCGAGAACAGCTCGGGCGTGATGCTCAGGGCACGGAGCGCCACGGTTGTGGCCACATAATCCTGCATCGCGAGCCACTTCACGAATACCTCGGGGGCGATCTTGAGCATCACGGTCAGCGCTGCCGCGCTGTGATGCCCATAGCCGAAGCGAGCGAAGCGGATCAGCGCCTTCTCGTCGAGCTGGCGTCGATCTGAGAGCGCCTTGACTTGGTTGTAGGCAAGCTTCCATTCGCTGCTCGAGAAGCCCGTGCGATTTCGCAGGCGGTTATAGACGACCTCGTGCACCCGATCGGCAACGGCGCCACCGACGCTGGCCGGCTCGTTCGCTAATCCCGCGAGGACCTTGCCCGAGGCGTTCTCGATGCTTTCGCGCACGCCGCTCCAGTCAATATCGGTCCGGCCGCGCAGGTCGGCGGCGAGCTCGGGGTCGGCGGCCGCCCGCTCAACAAGCTTGTTCAGGGTTGCGTCACCGAGCTCGGCACCCTCGTTCGCGACTAACCGAGTCAGCGTGGCGTGCCCGCCGAAATTGGCAATGGCTTCGCCGACCCGATCCGGAACGCTAGCACGGCCTGCAATGGCCAGTCGGTGCGACTCGCTGCGGTGAGAGATGATGTCTATCAGGTCGTCGTCGGAGAGGACGTTCGAGAATTCCAGCAGCGGCTCAGCGACTTCGATGGCGTCGTTGGCGAGCTTGGAGACCACGGTACCCGGGGCACGATCGAGCGGCGCAAGGAGCCGTGCGACGTGGGCCCGCGCTTCCACCTCGACGAGGTCGGCGAGCTGGCAGAGCACCTCGTCGTATTGTGCGACCTGGTCATCGTCGCAACGGTCGGAGACAAAGGCAAACAGCTGGGCCATGTTGCGGAAGAGCTGGTCCCGCTCGAGCTTGTCAGGATGGCCGTTCAGCACCCGAAAGGTGGAGAAGGCCTTCTGGCCGTCATCGAGTTCGTTCATAGTCCTATCCTTCCGGCGTTCTGCCGTCACACACCGGTAAGAACGCTAAGCGGACAAACTGGCGGCCGGCTGAAAGGCTGCCGCAGTATTTACATCGAATTGAATGCAATCATCTGCAGCGCCCGGCCGGCCGGACCTTCAGGCGGTCACGGGGTTCGTGAGGCGGGCCGGCGGCGCATTGAGTCCGCCGTAAAGACGATCAGCGACAGCCAGATCAATCCGAAGCTCAGAAGGCGAATTGGATTGAGTTCCTCGCCGAACAACAGGATGGCGATGAGGAACTGTAGCGAGGGCGCGATGTACTGGAACATACCGATGGTGGTGAGCCGCAGCCGCTGAACGGCGTAGGCAAAGAGCAGAAGCGATAGCGAAGTTGCCGGGCCGGTCAGCAACAAGAGGCCGAACACCTTGGGATCAGCCTGCAGCCCGGGTCCTTGTGTCAGCAGGACATAGCCGATGAAGGCGGCCGCTAGCGGGGCGAGCAGGAGCGTTTCGACGAACAGGCCCGTGGCGGCGTTCGCCTTCACCGTCTTTCGGCAATAACTGTAGAGGGCAAACGAGAGAGC
>JAEZBF010000286.1 GCA_023427545.1 Pseudomonadota bacterium | reverse complement strand
CCACAGAGCAGGTCGAAGGACAGCCAGCGCCGCTCGTTCTCATAGTCCGCCTGGTACTGCATGTGCTCGGTGGCAAAGACCTTGCCCAGGTCCTCGGTCTGCACCAGCCTCGCGCCGGGGATCACCTCCCGGATCGCCGCCATCGACAGCGCCACCGCCAGGCACTGGTTCACCAGCATCCGCAGGAAGCTCCGCTCGTCGCGGGCGTGCGGATACCAGTGACCATAGAGGCCGCTGAACCGCGCGGTGGTAAGCGGCTCGTTGACCGGCGTGAACATCGTCACCCACGGATAGCGCCTCGCCACCTCGCGAGCATGCGCGGCAAGCCCCTCGGCGAACCCGGGATCCAGCAGGCTGGTGTAGCGCGGTCCGCTGCCGTGGTGGATCAGCCCCACGACCGGTTCGATCCCGAGCCGGCGCAGTTCGGCCATCCGCTCATCCTGGCGGGTGAAATCGCTATGGTCGGGCCGCTCCGGCGCGACATGCTCCCACAGCACCGGATAGCGCAGGGTGCGGATGCCGAGCTCCGCCACAGCCTCGAAGTCGCCGCTGCGGTCCCAGTGACCGGTCTCGGCGAACTGGTCGCGATAGCTGTCGCCGATCCTGACGACGCTGCACTCGAGACCGCCCCAGAGTTCGATCCTGGGTGTCGGACTTGTCGGATCCGCCATGGCTAGACCGCCCTTGTGGCAAGTTCCGCCGGTTCGTCGCCGTCGGCCTCCTGGATGCGGCGGAACTCGGCGAGCGCCTGCCCCACGACCTGGTCCATGTTGTAGTACCGATAGGTGGCCAGCCGCCCGATGAAGTGGACGTTGGGCGTCGCATCGGCAAGGTGCTTGTAGCGCTTGTAGAGTTCCTGGTTCTCGTCGCGCGGCACCGGATAGTATGGGTCGCCGACGTCGCTCGGAAACTCGTAGGTGATCGTCGTCCTTGGGTGTTGCTGGCCGGTCAGGTGCTTGTACTCGGTGACCCGGGTGTAATCCTGGTCCTGCGGGTAGTTCACCACCGCCACCGGCTGGTGCCACTCCTCATCGAGCGAGACGTGCCGGAACTGCAGCGAGCGATAGGGCAGCTTGCCGAAGCGGAAGTCGAAGTACTCGTCGATCGGGCCGGTAAAGACCATCCGGCGGTACGGCACCGCGTCGCGGATCGTCTTGTAGTCGGTCTGCAGCATGATGTGGATCTTGGGATGCTTGAGCATCCGTTCGAACATGCGGGTGAAGCCGTATTTCGGCATCGCCTGGAAGGTGTCGCCGAAATAACGGTCGTCCTCGTTGGCGCGGGTGGGAACGCGCGCCGTAACCGACTTGTCCAGCTCTGAGGGGTCGAGCCCCCATTGCTTGCGGGTATAGCCGCGGAAGAACTTCTCGTAGAGGTCGCGGCCGACGCGGTTCAGCACCACGTCCTCGGAGGTTCTGATCTCCTCGATCGGTTCTGCACGCTGGGCGAGGAATGCCTCGACCTCGTCCTCGCTGGTGAGGTTCAGCCCGTAGAGCTTGTTGATCGTCGTGCGGTTGATCGGGATCGGCAGGAGCTGCCCATCCACCTTTGCCAGCACCTGATGCTCGTAGGGGCGCCACTCCGTGAACTGGCTGAGGTAGTCGACGATCTGCTGGGCGTTGGTGTGGAAGATGTGCGGGCCGTACTGATGCATCAGGATGCCCGCATCATCGAAGCGGTCATAGGCGTTGCCGCCGACATGGTTGCGCTTGTCGATCACCAGCACGGACTCCCCGCGCTGGCTGGCGATGCGTTCTGCAATGACACTGCCGGCAAAGCCGGCGCCGACCACGAGCCAATCAAACACGGCTGGCGGTCTCCCCGAGGCCGATGCGGTTCTCGGCGGGAACCCGGCGCGCGCGCAGCTTCGAAGTGATCAGTGCATCCATTGCCGACCAGGTCTTGTCCCAGGACATGCTGGCGAGCTTGGTGCCGACCTTCTTGAGCCAGGGCTCGGGGTCGCGCGCGCGCAGCCGGTCGATGGCAGCGCTCATCTCCTCGGCTGTCCCCGCGATCTCGACGAGGTTCTCGACGCCGTAGGGCTTGACCACGTCGGCCACCGGCGTCGACACCACCGCCACCGCGGCCGAAAGGAACTCCGGCGTCTTGGTCGGGCTGATGAAGCGCGTCGACTCGTTCATCGCGAATGGCATGAACGCCAAGTCCCAGCCGCCGAGGTAGGCAGGCAGCTCCTTGTAGTCCTTGCCGCCCAGCCAGTGGATGTGGGCCGCCTGCGGCAGGCTGGCCGGATCGATCTTCACGACCGGGCCGACGATGATGAAGTGCAGGTCGGGGCGCAGCCGGGCGATATCGGCGACGAGGTCCAGGTCCATGCGCTCGTCGACGACGCCGAAGAAGCCCACCCGCGGATGCGGGATATCGCGCTGGTCGGCGGGGTCGACGCGAGCCTCTCCGCGAGCCTGCGCGAAGTGGGCGCGGTCGACGCTGCTGGGGAAGGCATGAACATTGCGATGCTGCTTGCGCTTGGATTCATAGAGGCTGACACCGCCGCAGAAGACCAGGTCGGCGCGGGCAAAGAGCTTCTGCTCGTTGATCCGCATCGCGGGCGGCGCGCCGCGGAAGGCCGAGAGCTCATCCATGCAGTCGTAAACGACGACGTCGGCGCGCAGGTGATCGGTGAAGGCCATCGCCATCGGCGTGTAGTACCAGTGGATCGTCTGGGCGGCCGGGTTGTCGGCGATCAGCCCGTCGACGAGGTCGCGCAGGGTCTCATCGATGTCCTCGCCCGACATGCCATGCGGCAGGTGCGGCACTGCCAACGTAACTCCGCTCGGCTGCTTGCTGAGCTCGAGCGTGGGCTCGACGTGATCGATGAAGATGGGTTCTTCGATGAAGAACACGCGGTAGTGCGCGGCGGCGCGCGAAATCAGGTGCTGGGGGCGCTGATAAACGAAGTTCCAGCGCAGATGCGAAAAGCAGAGGAACAGCGGCAGGTGCTGCTGGGAGCCAATCTGGAGGGCCGAAGGTAGACCGAGGGCTTGTGGCGTGATGGGCATTGGCGGGTCCTGTGCGGGTCGCAGGGGACCCACCGCCGCTGGAGACAGCTGTGTGAGGCCCCTTCTGGTCCTCTGCCCGAGCGGCAGAGTCACCATTCAGAATGCCGCAAAACTGGATACGTTCCGGGAGCGGGCCGGCGAGCAGATTCGCACGTGGCGGTCAGTGCGCGCGCCGCGATGCGGCGGCCCTCGTTTCGCCCGGCAAGCCCTGCTAGCGGCGCGCCAGCACCACCGCGTGCTCGAGCGCGACGACCATGCTGCGTTCGTCCGCCTTGCCGGTACCGGCGATATCGAACGCCGTCCCGTGATCCACCGAGGTGCGGATCACCGGCAGGCCGACGGTGATGTTGACGCCCTCTTCGATGCCGAGAACCTTCACCGGCCCGTGGCCCTGGTCGTGGTACATCGCGACCACCAGGTCGAAATCGCCGCGCTGGGCGCGGAAGAACAGCGTATCGGCCGGCAGCGGGCCTTCGACATCGATGCCCCGGGCCCGCAGCCGCGCGATCGCGGGCTCGATCTTTTCCTCTTCCTCGCCGTGTCCGAAGAGGCCGTGCTCGCCGGCATGCGGATTGATGCCGCAGACGCCGATCCGGATGCGCGGCAGGCCCGAACGCTGCAGCGCCTCATGGCCGCGCAGGATCGTCCGCTCGACCAATCCGGGCTCGATCCGCGCGATCGCGTCGATGAGGCCGATATGCGTGGTGACGTGGATGACGCGCAGCTTGGGCGTCATCAGCATCATCGACACTTCCTCGGTGGCGGTGAGATGCGCGAGCATCTCGGTGTGGCCGGGGAAGGCGTGCCCGCCGGCGCGCAGGGCTTCCTTGTTCAGCGGCGCGGTGCAGAGCGCGTCGATCTCGCCGGCCTGCACCAGCGCGACCGCCTTCTCGACGAACCGGAACGCCGCATTGCCGGCAACGGCAGACAGTTGGCCCCAGGGGAGCCCGTCGGGAATGAGCCCGAGGTCGATGCAGTCGATCCGCCCGGCGCGGAACGCTCCGTCCGCCGGGTTGTCCACGGCCGCGATCTCGGTCGCGGGTGCAACGATCGCCGCGGCCTGCCGCAGCCGCCCCGCATCGCCGACGACCAGCGGACGGCACTGCTCGTAGAGCTCCGGGCGAAGCGCGAGTGCCTTGACGATGACTTCCGGTCCGATGCCGGCCGCATCGCCCATGGTGATCCCGATGACTGGACGGCTCACGCGCGGTACTCCTCGATGTCGTGCTTCGCGGCCGCGGCAAGCAGGCCGACGGCTTGGGTCAGGCTCTCGGTCGTGCCGAACGCCCCGGCTTTGGTGACGACCGGTCGCTCCAGCGCCCCCAGACTCCAGCCGTAGGGGATTCCCGCCTCGATTTCACCGGCGACCTTCAGGCCCGTGACTCCGGCTCGCGAGAGCACCGCACGGGCCACTTCACCGCCGGTCAGAACCAGTCCTCCGAAACGTGGGAGGAGTGGCGCCAGCAGCTCGGCCAACCCGCGCACCAGGGCGTGGCCTGCCTCGGGGCCACCGGCGACCGGGCCGCTGATGAAAACCGTTACGCAGCTGGAGCGCGCCGCCGCCTGCGCAACTTGGCTGGCAAGCGTGTCGAGGCGACGCCCGTTCCCCAGCAGCAGATCGTCCGCTGGGCAGGGCACCGGCTCCACTGAGGGCTGGGCCACCAGATGGTCCAGCTGTCGGCGCGACACCGGCGAAGCGCTCCCGACGACGACCAGGATGCACCCCTGTCGTCCGTAGAACTCCGGCGCGGGACCTACACCGCCCAAATTCCGAGCTAGGCTGCCCAT
>JAEZBF010000250.1 GCA_023427545.1 Pseudomonadota bacterium | reverse complement strand
AGCAGCTCGATCCTGCCGCCGTCGAAACTGATGCCGGCATCGTCGATCAGCCGCGCCGCCCATTGCCGGAGCGGCGTGCGGCCGTCGCCATGGTCCTTGCTGCGGAAGCTCAGGAGGCTGGCGCGCTCGATGCCGAGCAGCCAGAACCGCCCCTTTAGGCTCTCGAGCTCATCCAGATCGAGCAGCAGCGAGAAGACGCGATATTGCAGCCGGTGGCGCTTCGGGCGCAGCCGCTGGTGAACGACCGTACCCTCATAGATCGCCGATCTCACTCGGCGGCCTCGAGCATATCGGGAGCCTGTGCGATCCGCATGGGCAGGACGCCCCAAGGCGCTGCGACCCCCAGCTGCGCTGCGACGGTCAGGCCTGACTGCAGGGCGTCCTCGTGGAAGCCGTAGCCGAAGTAGCTGCCGCAGAACCACGTGTTGCGCACCCCCTGCAACCGCCACAAGGCATCCTGTGCGGCGAGCGCCGGGGCATCGAACAGCGGATGAGTGTAATTGAAGGTGCCGATTACACGGTCCGGTGCCGGTTCGCGCACCGGATTTAGCGTCACGAAGAGCTGGCGCCTCGTGGGCAGCGTCTGGAGGTAGTTCATCCAGTAGGTGACGCAGAGCGCTCGCTCGGAACGGGCATCGCTCGCCGTCCCGATGTAGTTCCAGCTCGCCCAGACCGAGCGGCGGCGCGGCATCAGCTTGCGATCATCGTGCAGGACCGCGACATTGGGCGTGTACCTGAACGCGCCGAGGATGCTGCGCTCGTCGTCCGTGGGTTCGGCAAGCAGCGCCAGCGCCTCGTCGGCGTGGGCGCCGAACACGACGTCGGTGAAGTACTCCGTGCCGCCGGCGCTATCCTCGACCACCGACAGACCGCCGCGCCGGCTGACCTTCCGTGCTCCGGGGCGCCAGCTCACATCGGGTCCCATATCGTTCACCAGCGCCGCGACATAGGCCCGGCTGCCGCCCTTGACGGTGCGCCATTGCGACCGCCCGGTGACCTGCAGCAGGCCGTGGCTGGTGAAGAAGCGCAGGAACGAGCGCATCGGGTAATCGCGCATCTGGGCTGTCGTGGTCGACCAGATCGCCGCGCACATCGGCAGCACGTGCTCGTTGGTGAGCGCTTCCGAATACCCCGAGCGCTCGAGGAACTGGCCAAGGCTCAGGTCCTCCACCGCATCCTCGCTGAGGCCACGGGTATGGCGGTAGAAGCGGATGATGTCGGCGATCAGCCCCCAGAAGCGTGGGCTAATGACGTTGCTCGGCTGGCCGAAGAGGCCGTGCGGCCGGCTCGAATACTCGATGCGGCCATCATCGATCGAAACGCCCAGCGACATGTCGGCGGAGATGCTCGCGACCTTCAGGTGGTCGAGCAGCGTCGTAAAGCTCGGATAGTTGGGCGGGTTGTAGACGATGAACCCCGTATCGACCGGGATCGGGCCCTCGGGGCAATCCACCGTCACGGTATTGGCGTGCCCGCCGCGCCAGCCGTTCTTCTCATAGACGGTGACATGGTGGCGGCGGCTCAGCAGCCAGGCAGCGGAGAGGCCGGCAATGCCGCCGCCGATGACGGCGATGCGGCGGCTCGATGATCGGATTTCGGCAGATTGGCGCACGTCGCTCAGCGTCCCTCTTGGAAGTCGGGACGTAGCTACGAGGTGGGCTGCGAAACTGTTTCAGCCGAAGTGAAACAATTGTGCGGGGTGGTCTCGTTGCTGGAGGCACCACGAACCGGAGTTCCGTGATGCCTTTCGTCGTTGCCTATATCGCCTCAGCCCTCGCCATGCTGGCGCTCGATGCCGTCTGGCTCACCCTGGCGGTGCCGCGCATCTACCGCCCGCAGCTCGGCAACCTGCTCGCCGATCAGCCCAACCTTGCAGTCGCAGGCGTCTTCTACCTCCTCTACGTGGTGGGCATCGTCGTTTTCGCCGTCATGCCCGCCCTCGAGTCGCGCTCGCTCCTTCACGCGCTCGGCCTCGGGGCTCTCCTCGGGCTCGTCGCCTACGGCACGTACGACTTCACCAACCTCGCCACCCTCCGGAACTGGCCGACCGCGCTATCAATGATCGATGTGTGCTGGGGCATCGCCCTGACCGCCGTGGCGGCGACGGCGGGGTATGCCGCCGCGAACTGGCTGGCCCCGAACTAGCGCCAGGCGGTCGCAGCGGCATCCCACGCGCGGCAGGAGCCCGGGCTAGCGGCGGGAGGAAATCCGCATTGCCCGAGCCAGGCTGCCGGCGATCAGAAGCTGCGGGCCGTGGGATCGCGGCACGCGCGCCCGTGGCCTTGGCAGAAACACTGCATGGCAGATGGAGCGCAATCTTGCGGTCGGCGCATGGTTCCTGACTTGGGGCTCCCCGGAGGGAATAGTTTTCCCCCCGGAGCCAGCGGCAGACGGAAAGAGCAACTGCGCCAGGGCGAACCGGCATCATTGCGGCGGGCGCGCTCGGCTCCGCCCGTGTCAGTCAGCTGCTGGTGGCAATCACCATCAGGAAGGTGCCGGAGAGCCCGATGTTCATGATCCATGCGTTGATGTGGGGCGTGCGCTCCGCCTCGGGATAGCTCCAGAAGTCGTGGAAGAGGTAGGCGGCGAGCAGCAG
>JAEZBF010000228.1 GCA_023427545.1 Pseudomonadota bacterium | reverse complement strand
ACCATCAACATGATGGCAAGTAGCAGCGCGCCGGCAAGCGCGACGCCGTGCGCCTGGAACAACCTAGCGATGCTCCGGGGCCAGGTGAAGCGCTCCCAGCTCTCGACGCGGACTTCGGCCAGCGCCCGCGGCAGGTTGAGCGCGAACTCGTGCGGCTCGACATACTGACAGGCGTAGTAGCACCCCCGGCAGTTGTGGCAGAGGTTGGCAAGCTGGGTGATCTCTCCGTCTGAGAAAGCGCGATGCAGGGTCATCGCCGGAAAAACCGAGCAATACCCCTCGCAATAGCGGCATGCATTGCAGATCTCGACCTGCCGGCGGGCTTCATCGATGGCGGCGTAGGGGGCAGCGGTTGTTGGCGCGTGCGAGTCAGGGGCGAGTGCCTCAATGGACATGGACGGCGGCCTCTCTGCCCGCGGTGCGACCGAACACGGTTCCCACGGTCATGCCGAAGCCGGCGAGGTAGCCTTGGCCAAGGATCGAGCCCGCCATGATCTCTCCAGCGGCCCACACGTTGCGATAGGGCCCATCAGGCCCGCTGACACGGGCGTTCTCGTCCACCTTGAGGCCGAGATACGTGAAGGTGACGCCGGGCCGGAGGGCGTAGCCGAAGTAGGGTGGGCTATCGAGGGGACGTGCCCAGTTGCTCTTCTTTGGCGAGATACCGGTGGTGCCGAGGCCATCGAGCTCGGTAGGGTGGAATCGGCCCGGTCGGCAGGCTGCGTTGAAGGCATTGACCGTGCTGGCTACGGAGGCGGCAGGCAGCCCGAGTTTTCCTGCGAGCTCAGGTATGCTCCCGGCTGAGACTGCCGGGAACACGGAGGGCATGAACAACGTCTCGCTCTTGCTGTCGATCAGGGCGTAGGCTACCTGCTCCGGCTGGGCAGCAACGAGGCGACCCCAAATCGCATAGCGCTTTGGCCAGACGTTTTCGCCCTCGTCGTAGAAGCGCTGCCCATCCTTGTTGACGACGACGGCGAATGGCACGCAGTCGAGCCGCGTAACGATACCGCCATCGTACTTGGGCGCCCGCCCATCGATCGCGACGCAGTGGCACTGTGTGGGATCGCCTACGCTCTCGGCCCCGCCATCGAGCATGTCGCGCAGCACCTCGCCCCGATTGTAGGGGGTGCCGCGGATGAGGAAGTTGCGCGCTGCCGGCCCCCAGGCGCTGGCGAGCCAGTCCAGATCCGCCTGGAAACCGCCGGAGGCCAGTACTACCGCGCGGCCCGGGATCTCGACCGTCACGCCGTTGATGCTGGCATGGACGGCCTCGAAGGCGCCCTCACGGATGGCCACATGGGAGACCATGGCGTCATAGCGCACGGTGACGCCGAGATCGCTGGCGGTGTTGTAGTAGGCGTTGACCAACGCTTTGCCGCCGCCGAGGAAGAAGGCATTCGTGCGAGACAGCGAGAGCGTGCCGGAGAGCGAGGGCTGGAAGCGCACGCCGTGCGCTTCCATCCACGGAAGGCAATCTGCCGACCGGCGGATGGCGAGCCGTGCCAAAGGCGAGTCGGTTTTGCCCTTGGTGACCAGCATCAGATCGTCCAGATACTCATCCTCGGCATAGGTCCCGGTCAGCACCGACATCGGTCCAGGGTGCATGCAACGGAAATTGCGGGTATGACGTGAGTTGCCGCCCCGGTAGGGTTTCGGCGCGCGTTCGAGCAGCAGCACCCGCGCTCCGGCCTCTGCCGCTTCTATTGTAGCGCAGAGGGCCGCGTTACCGCCGCCGACCACGATAACGTCCCAAACCGTGCGCTCAAGAGAGGTGACTTCAGTCTCGTTTGACATGCCGCAGTGCCGCTCCTCGAGGACCGTGCCACACATTTGCATACTTCAGTATACAAGATGCGGCAAGTGACCGGATCGAGAGAGGTGGGTCCAAGGGATAGCGTTAAGAGCGAGGGCGAAGCGCCGCCGATGTCACGTGCCCTGAAGGAGTACCAGTCGCGCCTGCAGGGCAGCCCCGATATGCGCCCGTGCGGCCTGCCAGGCTGCCTCGACGTCGTGATGGCGGATCGCGGCGACGATATTGGCGTGTTCTTCGGCCGCTTCCGCGGTGCGGCCCGGCCTCAGGAAGGTGGTCTGCGGCAGCAGCGCTATGCTGTCCTGCAGTTCCTCCACGGCGATGCGCAGGTAGCGATTGCGCGCCGCATCGTACAGCCGGGCGTGAAATACGCGGTTCAGACGCGCGGCGTCCGCCGGCTCGGCCGCCGCAGCGAAGTTCTCATTCAGACGGTCGAGGTTCTGCACCTCGGCTTCTGTCGCGTGCTGGGCCGCGAAGCGGGCCACGACGCTCTCGAGCTCGAGCCTGAGAGCATAGATTTCAAAAATGCGCTGCATGTCCAGCACAGTGACTGCAAGCCCGCGGCCGGGCGCTCCTTCGAGCAGTCCTTTCTCCTGCAGGCGTGCTAACGCCTCCCGGACGGGCGTGCGGCTGATACCGAACCGCGTTGCGACCTCGTCTTCGCGCAATCGGTCACCAGGCTGGTAGACCCCGTCCCGTATGGCGGTGCTGATCGCCTGGTACGCGTCGCGTCCGAGCGTCGAACGGGTCATCTTCATGTGCTCGCCGCTACGAACGCCCTCTTCGTCGCGATTTGCCTGGCCGGAGGCGACTGATGGTGAGGCTCAGAAGCGTGGTCCACGCTAACCGCGATTAAACGTAACCCAGTTCGCCGATTCGCTGCTCCAGTCCCTCGATCTCCTCGCGCAGGGCCGCCACCACTTCCATCGCCCGCTGCTCAGTCATGCGCGCATTAATGGCCGTCATGCTGAGGGCCCCGAACGGATGCCCGGTACGTCCCCTGATGGGCAACGCGATCGCCTTCACTTCCGTCGAGGACACAGCGTTCTGGTGGACGTAACCCTGCTCGCGAACGCGCTCAATGCGCGCCCGCAGCAGTTCGGGTGACAACCCGTACGCCTCGTAGCGCTCCGCGTTATGCTCCATGATGGTGTTGATTTCCATGTCCTTGAGCGCCGAGAGCAAGGCCAGGTTGCCGGCCCCGACGCCGAGGAGGCGCCGCTGGCCGACGTCGAGGGTGCAGGTGCGGATGGGGTAGCTCCCTTCCTGCCGCTCCACGCAAATCCCATCGAAGCCGCTGCGCACCGAAAGGTACACCGTGTCGCCCATGCGGCTGGCGAGATTGGCCATTGCGGGAAAGCAGATATCCCGCATGTTGAAATGGGGGAACGCCGTCGTGAACAGTTCATAGAGCAGGGGGCCCAAGTGATAGCGTCGGGTCTGCGGGTCCCGGGAAAGAAAATCGACGCTGTGCAGCGCCGATACTATGCGGTGGGCGGTAGACTGCTCAAGTCCAGCCATCGCGCCGATCTCGTTTAGCTTCATGCCCTTAGCATTCTTGGCGGCGACGATCCGCAGCAGGGCTGCGATGCGAACAGTTCCCTGGGCACCTTGCGGGCCAACTGATTCGACATAGCGCGTCCAGCCTATACCGGCAGCGCTATTGATCCCGTCTACATCTTCCATTAATTGGGATTCAGAGGTTGTTAGGGACATCGAGCTCGCCATCTCTTCCAATTGGTGACGGGTAGGGGAGTGAACTTGCGACGCACGCGACCGAGCTTCCTTCCACTATATGGAATGAACCTCCGCCGTTCAATGCTGGCGGAGCGCTTTGGGTTCCGCAGAATGGCAGTCCGCACCACCGCGCGCAAGTCGGACCTCCTGCCCGAGGGCCAGCGGTGATCGATTACGACGCGCTGCGGCAGAAGCGTTTTCCGCCGATCGTTCAGTCCTATACTACGCGGGATACACGCCTATACGCGCTCGGGCTCAACATCGGGGCAAACCCCCTCGATCCGATGGCGCTGCGCTTCGTCGCAGACGAGCCGCCGCAGGTGGTCGCAACAATGCCGATGGCGCTGGCGCGGCTGGGCTCCTGGATGCGCGAGCCTGAGGTGGGCATCGACTACCGGCGCATGGTGGTCGGCGAGGTCGCCCTTCGACTGCATGCATCGCTTCCCGCCAAGGGCAGAGTTCGCGCCGCACACCGCGTCGTGCGGGTCACCGACAAGGGGGCCGGACGAGGCGCCCTCGTCACGGTTCGGCGTGATCTGTGGGACGATGTTTCCGGCACGCTCGTTGCCGAGTTCGACCAAGTGTCGTTTTGCCGCGGCGACGGCGGCTTTGCTGTGGATGGGCGGCATGATCCCCCGGAGTCGGCGCCGCCTTGGGACCCCGGTGAGCTCGTGCCGGACCTGGTGCTGGTGCTCCCGACTTCACCGCAGCAGCCGCTTATCTACCGACTGTCTGGTGACATGAACGAGCTTCACTCCCATCCGGCAGTGGCCCGTCAGGCCGGTTTCGAGCGGCCGATCCTGCATGGCCTGGCGACCCTGGGAATGGCCGGGCATGCTCTCGATTTGGCTGCCGCAGAGTTCGGTTCGAGGACTCTTGGGGCGCTGCGTGGCCGGCTAACCGCCCCTGTCATGCCCGGTGATACGTTGCGCATGGATGTGTGGCGCGAGGCCGCGGGCGCACTATTCCGAGTGCACGACAGCCAAGGTCGGGAGGTCATCGCGATGGGGCGCGCCGAGTTTCATTAGATGGGTTGACAGGCGGGCAATACCGTTAACACATAGGCCGTAAAAGGGAGGAGTGGCGCCGGCGTGACAAATACTTTCATTATGTGGAAGTTGCTGCCGAGTCCAAAGTGCCCATGAATGTCATGGCGCAAGCAGGTGCTCGCGATCTGGTTTCCATAGCAGCTGGCCCGGCGCTGCTGGAAGTAGAGAACCTATCCATCCGGTTCGGCCCGGTGGCCGCCGTCTCCTCTGTGAGCTTCTCCGTTCGCAAGGGCGAGGTGTTTGGCGTTGTCGGCGAGTCCGGGGCCGGCAAGTCGGCGACCGCAAAGGGCATCATTGGCCTGCTACCGCCCAAGACCAAGATGGGGGGCAGCGTCCGCTACAAGGGTGAGGAACTTATCGGCGCCTCGCGTTCGCGGCTGCGCCAGGTCAGGGGCTCCAACATCGGCTACGTGTTCCAGGATGCGCTGACGGCGCTTGATCCGGTGCGGACGATCGGCGCTCAGCTCGTTGAAACCCTCCAGATCCACCGTACTATTGGCAACTCAGCGGCGCTCGGCATGGCGCGCGACCTTTTGGCTGAGCTCAAGATCGTCGATCCTGCCGCAACGCTGCGCGCCTTTCCGCACCAGCTCTCCGGTGGCATGCGCCAGCGGGTGGTGCTCGCAGCGGCCCTGATCTCGGAGCCCGAGCTGATCATCGCCGATGAGGTGACTTCCGCGCTCGACGTGACCGTGCAGCGCAAGGTGCTCGACCTTTTGCTCGAGGCCTGTGCGGCGCGTGGGGCAGGGGTCATCATGATTACCCACGATCTAGGGGTCGTGGCGCAAACTTGCGATCGTGTCGCCGTCCTTTACGGAGGCATCGTCGCCGAGCAGGCCGACGTGTACGCACTGTTCGATAGCCCCCGCCATCCCTACACGAGCGCGCTGCTGCAATCGATGCCGCGTATCGGTGACCACCGCCCGTTCCGGCCTATCGCCGGATCCCCCATCCAGGTGCTAGGGGACCTGAGATCCTGCCCCTTCGCGGCCCGCTGCTTCAACCGCCTCGACGAGTGCTGCACGGCACTGCCGCCGCGCCGCAACGTCGGAGACAGCGAGATTCGCTGCATCAACCCGGTTGGAGTTGCGGCATGACGGGTACGGCCGTGCCGGTCGCAGCACGTTCGGGTTCAAAGCTCGAGGTCCGCAATCTCAACAAAAGCTTCCGGGTTGGGTCGGAGATGTTCGGCCGCGCGCCCAGAGTGAAGGCGGTGGACGATGTATCGTTCACTATCGAGCCGGGCACGACTATGGGGCTTGTCGGCGAATCGGGATCGGGCAAGACCACTGTCGCGCGCATGATCACGCGACTGGTCACCCCCGACTCCGGTCAAGTCCTGGTCGACGGCCGCAACATCATAGGCACGCGCATGGAGGCGCGCCGGTTCGCGCGGCTCGTCCAAATAGTGTTTCAGGACCCCACCTCGTCGCTGAACCCGCGCTGGCGCGTCGGCCGCCTGATCGGGGAGGGTATCGCCGTGCACCGGCTATGCCCGCCGGGGGAGATCGGCGCCCGCGTCATCGATCTGGCGAGACGCTGCGGCCTGCCCGGAGATGCGCTCGACCGCTTTCCGCACGAGTTCTCGGGCGGCCAGCGCCAGCGCATCGCCATCGCCCGCGCGCTCGCCGCCGAGCCGAGCGTCCTTGTTCTCGACGAGCCCGTCTCGGCGCTGGACGTAAGCGTACAGGCGCAGATCCTGGTGCTGCTGCAGAACCTGCAGCAGGAGTTCGGGCTCACCTACCTGTTGATCGCTCACGACCTCGCCGTGGTCGAGCGCTTCTGCGACCATATTGCCGTCATGCGCAGGGGACAGATCGTTGAGACAGGCGACCCCTCTGAGGTTCACCGCAATCCCCAGCATCCCTATACACAGGCGTTGATCGCAGCCCATCCGCTGCCGGATCCGCACACGCGCAACCGGCAGCCCGCCGCCCCTGTATCGGCCGAGTACATACTCAACAACGCCTAGGAGGAGCAGGTGATTAAATTCAGGATTGGCCCGGCGTGGCCGGTGAGCGGCATCGCATTGGCCGCCGCCATCACGATCGAACTTATGTCGGGTATGGGTGCGGCTGCCCAAGAGGCGCCGGGAGCGCCCTCTGGGACGCTCACCATCGGCTGGCAATGGGATCCGGGGACCATGGACCCGCAAATGCACCGCCAGCGCTATACACAGATCATTTCGCACGCGATGCGGGATAAGCTCTATTACCAGCAGCCGCCCACCCTCGAACTGGTGCCGCTGCTGGCGGAGTCAGTAACCCAAGTCGACGAGAGACACTATGACGTCAAGATCCGTGAGGGAGTGCACTTCCACAACGGCGATGAACTGACGTCGGATGACATCGTCTTCACCTTCGAGCGCCTGTGGGACCCCGCCAACAAGTCGCCGCGCGCCAGCATGGGCAACATGACCAACGTCGAGGGCGTACAGGCTATCAACCGCTACACCGTGCGCTGGACGACCAAGGTCCCTTTCGGGCCTCCCGAAGATGCGGTCGAAGGCTTCCACTTCAGCGGCCAAGAGGTCCTGCACAAGGGGACGTACGAGAAGCTGACGCTTGACGAGGCGCGCACCGCGCCCGTGATCGGCGTCGGACCGTTCAAGTTTGTTGAGTGGATTCCCGATCAGCGGGTCGTCATGGACGCATTCGAGGATTATTGGCAGGGCCCGCCCGGCGTCTCCAGGATCATCTGGCGCACAATCCCCGAGGAATCGACCCGAGTGGCCGAACTCATCGCCGGCTCGGTGGACATGATCTATCCGGTGAGCCCGGATTTCGTCCCTCAGCTCCGCTCTGCCGGCATGAAGCTCGAGATCGTCCCGGGCACCGCAACGCGCACGCTCATGATGAACGTACGCGAGGGCTCGCCCTTCGCCGACGTCGAGGTTCGCCGCGCCATGAACATGGCTATCGACAAGCAGGCGATCGTTGACAACCTCTACCAGGGACTGGCGCTCCCTTACGAGCAGGTCCCGGGCATCGGCCAAGAAGGCTTCATCGAGGGCTACGATCCCTTCCCCTACGATCCGGAGGCGGCCCGGGCAGTTTTGTCGAAGGTGACGCAGCCGATCGAGCTGCTTGTCCAACAGCAGTGGGAGCTGGCAGCAGAAGCCATCGCCGAGCAGCTGCGCGGCTACGGCATGAACGTGACCGCAGTGGTGCTCGATACGGCCGCACACACGCTGGCCAACGACAGCGGTGACTTCGACCTGATGCTCGCAGGCGCGGGCTACGGCTCTGGCGACTTCGACGGCGCCTACTACAACAACCAGTTCGAGTGCTCGCGCCTCGAAACGGACCGTGTGCGCACCGGCTTCTGTAACCACGAGCTGGACGAGAAGATCGCCGCCGAGCGCGCGGAGGTCGACCCGGCAAAGCGCAAGGCTCTGCTGGAAGACGTCGTCAGGCAGCTCTCCGAGGGGGAGGTCCCGTGGGTGCCGCTGTTCGGAGAAGCGGAAGTCTGGGCGATGCAGCCGTACGTCAACGGCTTCACCGGATCGCCGGCAGGCCAGATGTTCGACCTCTACAAAGTCACGCTCACCAAGTGATGCCCGCAAAAGAGGGGTTTGCCGCCTGCTGCGCTCGCGGCGAACCCCGCCCGGATAAACCTAGAGCAAGGACGGATCGGGTCAGGTGACCAGGTACATTATCGACAGGCTGCTTCAGACGCTCGTCGTCGTTCTCGGAGTGACGGTCATTGTCTTCGTCATTCTGCGCGTAATGCCCGGCGACCCTGTGGCATTGATGTTCGGCGATGGCGACGATGCCAACCTGGGCGAGGCGCGGATGCGCTACCAGCAGATGCTGGGCATGGACCAGCCGCTGCCGGTCCAGTACCTGCGCTTCCTCACCGACATGATCCACGGCGACTTCGGCAACTCCATCATCCGCGGGGGCGAGCCGGTGCTTCAGATGGTCGGCCGCGCTTTGCCGCTCACGATCGAGCTCTCGATCGCTGCGCTCATCATTGCGCTCTTCATCGCCGTTCCCGTGGCCATTCTGTCAGCCCTCAAGCAGAACACCTTCTGGGACCGTGGCAGCACCGCGTTCGCCCTCATCGGCGTGTCCATGCCCAGCTTCTGGCAGGGCATCCTGCTGATCATGTTCCTCGCGGTCTGGGTGCCCATCTTCCCCGTCAGCGGGGTGCTCGATCCCCAGCTCAGCATTCAGCGCATCACGGGCATGCCGCTTACCGACTCCCTGCTCACGGGGAATTGGCGATCGGCGGGGTCGGTCTTCATGCACCTTATCCTGCCCGCATTCACCTTGGGCACACACATCGCTGGCCAGTTCGTGCGCGTGCTGCGCTCGGGCCTGCTCGAGGTCAAGCACCAGGACTTTATCGATGCCTTCCGCGCCCGGGGGCTCGGCGAGCGCGCCATCGTCGGGCACATGCTCCACAACGCTCTGCCGACCACGGCCGTCATCATCGGCCTTCGCATCGGCGCGCTGCTCAGCGGCACAATCGTTATCGAAACCGTATTCGCCTATCCCGGCATGGGGTTCCTGCTCATACAGGCGATCAACTCCCGTGATTTCCCCGTAGTACAGGGTGTTGTGGTGCTGCTCACGGTGATTGTCATTCTCGCCAACCTCACTGCCGACATCGTGCATGGTTGGCTGGACCCGCGTATCAAGCTTGGCCGCAAGGGGGCAGCATGAGCATCACCGCCGCTATCGGCAGCAGGGTCAATCGGGTGCGGATGCGCCCGCTGCCCAACGCCATTATCGTCGTCGCCTGGCTGACCCTCCTGGCCTTCGTGCTGATCGCAATTCTGGCTCCGCTGATCGCTCCGCACGGCCCGAGCGCGCAGTCACTCGTCAACCGGCTCAAGCCGCCAGGCACGCCGGGCTTCCCGCTGGGAACAGACCAGTTGGGCCGTGACGTGCTATCGCGGCTCATATACGGGGCCCAGCTCTCGCTTGCGGTCGGGTTCGCGGTGATGCTGCTGACCGCCATCGTCGGCGTCGCCATCGGCCTCGTGTCCGGATACGTCGGCGGCTGGGTGGACACGGTCATCATGCGCATCGTCGACATGTGGCTCGCCTTTCCCTTCCTGCTGCTCGCCATAGCTCTGGTGGCGGTGCTGGGCCAGGGCCTGGACAAGCTCGTCATTGCGCTTGTGCTCAGCGGCTGGCCCGGATTTGCCCGTCCAGTGCGCGGCGAGGTGCTGCAACTGCGGGAACGCGAATATGCGCTCTCAGCCAAGGTGCTGGGGGTCTCTGCCATCGGAGTGATGGTCAAACACCTGCTGCCCAACATCATGCCGACCGTGCTGGTGCTGGCTGTGCTCGACCTCGGCGCAACTATCCTTTCGCTTGCATCGCTGTCGTTCCTGGGACTGGGCATGGGGGCGGAAGTCGCAACATGGGGCGGAATGCTTGCGTCCGGCCGCAACTACGTCGCCACTTCCTGGTGGCTGGCGGCGCTGCCCGGCATCGCGATCTTCCTCGTCGTGATGTCAAGCAACCTCATCGGCGACTGGTTGCGTGACCGCTACGACCCACGGTCTCCGTTTCGTGACGCGGAGGTGCGGGCGGCGGCCGAAGAGCGGGCCCGCCTACAGGCCGCGTGAATCTACTCGGGACGCGACATGCGCAGAAGACTTCCATATTGTGGATTGACCTGTCATTTGGCCGCCCTGTAGGGTTTGCAAATCCATTAGTTGGAATTCTAGTGGGGAAGCAGAGGCTGATGGAATGGTGCCGTCGAGTTCCTCCGATCACGGGGGAAGAGCGGCGAGGTGAGGCTGACGCGGCCTCGCAGCGGGCCAGCTCCTGAAGCCATCATTGGGGCGATATTGGGCGTATCATGGATTTCAGTTTCTCTTCAGAGCAGCGCATACTTGCCGACACAGTGCGAAGTTTCGCTCTGAAGCACCTCAAGGACGGTGCGCTGGAGCGTGCGCACAACGAGCACTTTCCGCGGGAACTCAAGCAGCTCTTCTACGACAACGGACTGCTCGGCATTACCATTCCCGAGGAACACGGCGGCCAGGGCGGCACGCTGATGGATGCGGTGATCGTTATCGAGCAGGTTGCGCTGGTCTGTCCCCGGAGCGCTGACATCGTTCAGGAGGGGAATTTTGGGGCGGTCCGCACACTGGCCCAGTACGCCAGCCCCGACCAGCGCGAGCGCTTCCTCAAGCCTGTGCTCGAGGGGCGTGAGGTGATCGCCGTGGCCATGACGGAGCCCGATGCCGGCTCGGCGACCACTGACCTGCAGACGACCGCCGTAGCCGACGGCGAGGGCTTCCGGATAAAGGGCGCTAAGGTGTTCCCCAATCCGTTCGCCGACCAGTACCTCGTCTATGTCCGCTTCGGGGCCGGCGTCGGCGGTATCGGATCGGTGATGGTCCGCCGCGATGCCCGCGGCCTCACCTTCGGTAAGGCCTCCCAGTTCATGTCTGGAGCGCCCTGGGCGCCGATCTTTTTCGACAATGTTTACGTACCTCCTGAGGATGTCTTGCTGCCGGCGGGCGGTTTTAAAAAGCAAATCTCAGGCTTCAATGCCGAGCGCATCGGCAACGCCGCGCGGGCTCTCGCCTATGGCCGCTACTGCTTCAACGAAGCCCGCCAGTACGCCAGGGATCGCCAGCAGTTCGGCCGGTCACTAAGCGAGTTCCAGGGGCTGCAGTGGAAGTTCGCCGACATGCTGGTCGGACTGGAAGCGGCCCAGTTGCTGCTCTACCGCGCCGCCAGCAACGCCGATCGGGGCTTGCCCACACCGGAAGACACGACCCTCGCCAAGTTGATGTGCAACCAGGTCGGCTTCAATGCCGCGCATGAGGCGATCCAGATCATGGGGGGGCTGGGTTATTCGCGGGAGTCGCTGGTTGAATACTGCTTCCGCCGGTCCCGGGGCTGGATGATCGCCGGGGGATCCATAGAGATGCTCAAAAACCGACTGGGCGAGATCGTATTCGAGCGGCGCTTCAGCCAGAGGCCGCCGCGGCCCGAGCAGAATGTCGACGCGGGGGCGACGTGATGTCAGCCGCAACCGTCATTGACGCCTCGACCATTCTAGTCGAACGGCCCGCACCAGGGGTCGCCGAGGTCCGCCTCAACCGTCCCGAAAAGCTCAACGCGCTCACCGAGCAGATGTATCGCACGCTCACCGAGACCTTCCTGGAGCTACACGAGAACAGCGACATCAGGGCAATTCTCGTGACGGGCGCGGGCCGGGGATTTTGTTCGGGCTCGGACGTTGGAGCAATGCTTAAGACCACCGGACCTGCCGCCCGGGCGCGCCTGCAGCGGCGGCACGCTACCATCCAGGCGCTGTACCGGCTTGAGAAGCCTGTCATCGCCGCCGTGCAGGGGCCGGCCTCTGGCATTGGTTTTGCCATCGCCATGGCCTGCGACCTCGTCGTCGCTGCGGAATCGAGCTACTTCCAGCAGTCGTTCCGCAGCGTTGGCCTCGTTCCCGACGGCGGCTCCATATTCTTCCTTACTCAGCGGCTGGGCGTTTCCCGTGCCAAGGACTTGGTGATGACAGGACGCCGCCTTGGCGCCGCCGAAGCCTATGACTGGGGCATCGTCAACCGCCTCGTCGCGGACGAGGAGTTGTTGGCGAGGGCGCTCGCGCTCGCCACAGAGCTGGCGTCGGCCCCGACTTATGTGCTCGGCCTAACCAAGAAGATGTTCGCCGCGGCCGCCTCTCCGTCGCTAGAGACTGTACTGGAGATCGAGAGCTACGCCGCCAGCGTCGCGCGCTCATCGCGCGATCACCAGGAGGGTGTGACGGCGTTCCGGGAGAAGCGCAAGCCACGCTTCACAGGCGAATAGCGCCACAAACAGCTGGCGATAAGCACCGCCGGTCGGGGGTGCGCTAATTCAGGGACTTGAAATGAACGACAGCCTGCCGGGCCCCGCGAGGACACTGGGAGACAACATTTTCCGGCCTCGCACCGTGGCCTTGATTGGGGCCTCGGCGGACCCCGCCAAGAACAATTCGCGGCCGCAACGCTACCTGCAGGAGGCCGGATTCGAAGGCCGGATTATCCCGGTCAACCCAGGGCGCACGGAGGTCCTCGGCCTACATGCGTATCCCGATCTCGACGCCGTTCCGTTCGACATCGACCATGCCTTCGTCATGGTGCCTGCTGCCGCGGTGGAAGGGGTGATCGAGCAGTGCGTGCGCAGGATGGTGCCGGTGGCGACGATCTTCAGCGCAGGATTCGCAGAAACCGGGCCGGAGGGAGCGGCCCGGCAGCAGCGAATCCTGAAGGCGGCGCAGACGGGTGGTGTGCGCATCCTGGGTCCCAACTGCATAGGTCTTGTCAACGCGCACGGTCGGCTGCCGCTTACCACAAATGCGGCGCTGCAGGAGGAGAAGCCCAGGCCGGGGCCGGTTTCGGTCATTTCGCAGAGCGGCAGCATGCTCGGCAGCCTTCTGACGCGCGCAGCCGCCCGCGGCATCGGTTTCTCCAAAATGGTGTCGATCGGGAACGAAGTCGACCTGTCGGTAGGCGACCTCGTCTCCATCCTCGCCGACGATGCCGAAACCGAGGTCATCCTGCTGTTCCTCGAAACCATTCGCGACGGTGCCACTCTGGCGGCCGCGGCCCGCAGAGCCTTCGCCGCCGGGAAACCCGTGATCGCCTACAAGCTCGGCCGCTCGGCGCTTGGTCGGCGCGTTGCCGCCTCACACACCGGCGCCATGGTCGGCGGCGACGAGCTCGCTCAGGCATTCTTGCGCGCCAACGGCATCCTGCGCGTCGAAACGCTCGAGGGCCTGATCGAACTACCGCGGCTAGTGGCAGGGTTCGGGCCCCCGGCCGGCCGCGGAGCTGGAGTCGTCACCGCCACCGGCGGTGCGGCCGCCATGATCGTTGATCGGCTGGGTGCTTACGGAGACAAGGTGCCCGAGCCGCCAAAGGCGTTTCGGGACGCGCTCTCGGCGGACGGCATAGAGATTTCCGACAGTCCCTTGATCGACCTACCAATGGGCACCGGTGAGAAGGGGCGCTACGCCCGGATCGTCACGGGGCTAATGGCCTCCGATCACTGCGACGCGGTGGTCTCGGTTATGGGCTCGTCCTCGCGAACCAATCCCACGATGATCGCCGATCGCATCCTCACTGCCCAGCTGGGCGCCAAGCCGCTTGCCGTGTTCCTCGCGCCACAGGCCGACGAAGGACTGCGCATTCTCCACGAAGCGGGTCTCGCGACTTTCCGGACGCCGGAGAGCTGCGCGGATGCCGTCCATGCCTATCTCAACTGGCGGGCGCCGCTAGGGACCCCTCGCGTCGGCATGCAAGAGGTGGACGATGCCCGCGCGTTGGCTGTGAGCGGGAAGAGCTGGGACGAGCGGGCCGCCGGGGCGTTGTTTGCGAGCTTAGGCGTGCCAACGGCTAAGAGCGTCGTACTCCCGTCGGCTGGCAAGGCAGAGTTGCCAGCGGGGCTTTCCGGCCCCTTCGCGGTCAAGTGCCTCTCGCCCGACATCTTGCACAAGTCCGATGCGGGCCTGGTACGGCTCGGCGTCAGCGCCGATGCTGTCTCGGAAGTCGCAACCGAGCTTCTGGGCAAGGCACGGCGCGCTTTTCCCGAGGCGCACCTCGAGGGCGTGTTGGTTCAGCAAATGGAGCAGGGGCTGACCGAGGTCATCCTGGGGTTCCGCGAAGATCGCGAAGTGGGCCCGGTTGTGGTGCTCGGCATGGGCGGCGTGACCGCCGAGCTGCGCCCAAGCATCTCCGTCCGCCTTGCGCCGATCGATGCCGCGACGGCTCAGGAGATGATTGCCGAAATCCCCGAGCTCAGGCGACTGGACGGCTACCGCAACCTGCCGCGCGGTGATCTCGCGGCGCTCGCCGAAGCGCTCGAGCGCTTCTCGCGCCTCGCCCTGCTCGGGCCCGGAATCGCTGAAGCCGAGATCAACCCCCTCCTCGTACGGGAAGCCGGCAGGGGTGTTGTGGCGGTGGACGGACTGGTGGTCGCCGGCGGGACCGGCTCCGCGGTTGCCCAAGGCACGGAGCAGGCAACGCCGCTGCCGGCGCACGAACGCGTCGGGGAGATATCGTCATGAGCGCCACAGCAGTCGCTTCCAAGCCCGCGACCGCTCCCGCGGATAGCCTGAGTGGTATTCTTGCTCACCATGTGGCGACCACGGATATCTCGTCGTTTTCCGAGGACGTCGTGCACGCCTTCCGGCGCGCATTCGTCGACTATCTCGCGTGTGCCCTGCCGGGCGCCGACCTGCCGGTGACTCAGGCGGTGCGCCGCTGGGCGCTGGCCCAAGGATCGCGGCCGGTCGCAACGGTGATCGGTACCCCAAACAAGCTGTCGGCCCCGGAAGCCGCGCTCGTCAACGGCGCCGCCGCACACGGTCTCGATTTCGACGACGGGCAGACACGTGGTTCCGTTCACCCCGGCGGCAGCGTGTTCTCGGCGGCGCTCGCCGCCGCGGAACGCGATGGCGCAAGCATGAGCGACTTCATCGGCGCGGTCGTCCTAGGCTATGACGTACTGCTCCGAGTGGCTTCGGCGATGCATCCCGCATCGGCCCGTCGCGGCTGGCACAACACGCCCGTTGCGGGCGTGTTCGGAGCAACGGCGGTTGCCGCGCGCATCGCCCATCTGGACAGCCTCACCACTCGCGACGCTTTCGGTCTTGCAGCTAGCTTTGCGGGGGGCATCCGCCAGTACCTGCGAGATGGCGCCGAGGTGAAGCGGCTGCATCCTGGAAAGGCGGCGCGCGACGGTCTTGTCTGCGGCGGGCTCGCTGCCGAGGGCATCACCGGCGCGATCGAGTGCCTGGAGGGTGCTGAGGGCCTGTTCCGGACGATGATCGATGGCCAAGCCGACTCCGACCAGATTCACAAGGGCCTCGGTCAGCAGTTCCTGATCACCACCGCCTACTTCAAGCCGTATCCCTGCTGCCGGCATTTCCACGCTGCGCTCGATGCCGCGTTGATGCTGCGGCAGGAGGAGCAGCTCACCTCACGCGACATCGAGAGAGCCGAGATTGGGATGTATTCGGTCGGAGTGCAGGGCCACGACCACGTCACCGCACGTAACCTGCTGGAAGCGCAGATGAGCGCACCCTGCGCACTTGCCGTCGCGCTGATGCACGGGGGAGTCGGCGCGGCGGCATTCGAGCCTTCTTCCTTCTCCGAACCCGAGGCCCAGCGCCTTTTGGGCGCAACGCGCGTCTACGTCGACCCCGAGTGCGACCGCGCCTACCCAGGCGTTCGAAGCGGCGTTGTGCGGCTGCATCTGGTCAACGGCCGCATGATCGAGCGGCGGGTACTCGATCCGCGCGGGGAAGGCAGTAACCCGCTGACCGACGACGACCTTTCGCGCAAGTTCCTCGACAACGCCCCGGCCATCCTGGGAAAGGATCGCGCCACGAGGTTGCTCGAACTGTTGTGGAGCGCCGGGCCAGCGGGTGACCTGCCGGCCGTCATTGCGCTCCTCCGTTCAACGCGGAGCCAGGCGTGACTGAAACTGACCTAAATCGCCTGTCGCCTTATGGGCGCTTTCTCCATCACTGCGAGCGGGAGGAACTAGCCTTCCAGCGCAGCCGCTCGGGCCGGGCATTGTTCTACCCGCGACTCGTCGATCCCGAGGCAGACGATGCCCCTCCACGCTGGGAAATTTCCGGCGGGCTCGGCCTCGTCTACTCCGTCACCGTGGTGCATCAGCGGGATGAGGCGCCGTTCGCGCTGGCTCTGGTCGAGCTCGACGAAGGCTTTCGCATGATGAGCCGCATCGATACTGAGACACCATCAGCGGTTACCATCGGCGCCAGAGTGCGCGTAGGGTTCCGCAGTCTCGGCGAGGGGCAGCACCCTCTGCCCGTGTTCACGCTGATCGGAGCCACGGCATGAGTGGCCCGGTGCGAGGCAGCGTTGCGGTTGTTGGCGCCGCGGAGTCCGATCTCGGTCGCGTTGCCGACCACATGACGCCGGTCGACCTTATGGCGCAGGCGGTGACGCGGGCGCTGGCGGAGGCCGGATTGACCCTCAAGGAGGTCGACGGGCTCTTCGCAACCAGTTCGCAGGTGCGCATGGGACCGCTGGCGCTCTCTGAATACTTGGGTCTACGGCCGCGCTATTTCGAAGGCACCAACATCGGTGGCTCCTCCTTCCAATCCTATGTGGCGCACGCCCACGCCGCAATAGAAGCGGGGCTTTGTTCGGTCGCCGTGATTGCCTATGGCAGCACCCAACGATCGGTTAGCCGGTCCGCTGCCGCCCCTCGCGAGTACAACGCCTACGAAACCGCGTATCGCCCGATACTGCCAACCTCGGCGTACGCGCTGGCGGCAGCGCGGCACATGCACGACTACGGCACCACGCGCGAGCAGTTGGCCGAAGTGGCCGTCGCGGCGCGCCAATGGGCCCTGCTCAACCCCAAGGCATGGGAGAAGGAGCCGCTCACCATTGCGGAGGTGCTGTCCTCGCG